>JAHDHK010000063.1 GCA_020631335.1 Chromatiales bacterium | reverse complement strand
ACCTTCGGCATCGGCAGACTCCGAAGTCGAACTTGCTTCAGCACCGGTATCTGCAGCGGCACCTTCATCAGCAGCCTCGCTGACCTCTGCAGTCTGATCATCGCTCTGAGTGTCTTCGTCTGTCACTGCATCGGTTTCCTGCGCTTCGCTATCAGTCTGTTCTGCCGCAGCGTCAGTTTCCGTTGCCTGAGCAATCATATGCCGGATAGCCAGCGTAATTTCTTCATCGCTCAGAGTAGTTTCTGCACGCGGCAGCATGGCGCCTTTGCCGTTGATAACACTGGCAGTAAGCGCATCCAGGCCCTGTGCCTCAAGTGCTTTCCAGGCCTCGGCATCATCACTGCGCTGTGCACCCTGCAGTCCGTCCCGATGACAGCCGGCACAATTGGTGGCAACCACGGCTTTGACACGCACTGGTATCTCTGCCACTGCCTGAGTATCGGTTGAATCGCTTGACTCAGCGCCTGCTGTTTCAGCGTCTGCTGCCTGAGCATCTGCATCACCGGACGCGTTGTCCTGCTCAGCCGCTGCGTCAGTAGAGCTTTGCTCAGTCTCATCACCAGCATTGTCAGAGTCGCCCGGCTCATCGGCATCGGTTGATTCTTCAGCCTCGTTCGACTCAGCTGCCGGCGCGGCCAGCGTTTGAATACTCTCTGCGCTCTGCGTTACCCGCGATTGTCCGACCGGCGCTATCTGACGTGAAAGTTCCCGCTGCACCAGCGGATCACGCGCTTTATCCGCTTTTGGAGAAAACATGTTGGCGATAATCGCAATAAAAATCGTAAACACCACCAGTGCGCCAAGCACCAGCATAAAGGTACGAAAAAAACTGGAGTCGTCTTGTTGACTCATTGATTGTCTCCTGGTTCCGGGCGGACTAAATATTGGCAGAGCGGTTTTTATTCAACGGGCAGTGAATCGAAACTACTGAGCGATTCTGGACTGGCCGACCGGCATGATACGCTCTTGCTGCTGCGCGGCAACCAGCGGATCAGCCAGTGCATCGGCATCGGGTGAGAACACATTGGCCATTACCATAATGAACAACGTAAAAAAAACCAGTGCGCCAAGCACCACGCCAAAAGTCTTGAAAAAGCTGGAGTCATTCTGCTGACTCATGGGGAATCTCCCGGAATTAAAATTTTACACGCTAGACCGACCGCCGAATCATTCATCCGGTGACGGTTATATCGGATAGGGGTGGACAGTCAAAACCCGAAATTCTAGCAACTTGAAAGGCCAACCACCAGCAAACAGACGCCGAAAACCTGTGCCGGGGCCGGTCAGGACCCCCCACCGAAAACCCGACGCAACAGATCGGTCGTGCGGCGCAGCGGATCGGTTCGAATCGCTTTTTCCTCTTCGGCGATATAATGAAATATCCCGTCCATGCCCATCGTGACAACATGATCGGTGAGATCTGCTTCAACCGGTGGTGCGAATGGAATCTGCCGATACTGTGCCAACAGATCGTTAAAAGCACGCACCGCCCCCACCTGCCCGAGACTTTCATCGACAATCGGCTCCATCTCAAGCGCCAGTTGTGAACCCATAGTTCTGCGGAAAAACTGCGTGGCAGCATCGTCAGGCCCTGTAAGTATGCCTTTGGCATCTTCTACCGTCATTTGACGAATCGCGGATAGAAACAGCGACTTTGCTTTGGGCGTGGCAATTTCAGCCGCCCGGTTCAATCTGGTTTCGAGTGAGTCAAATCCGCCTGACAAGCCTACCTTGGATGCCACATCGCGCGCACGATCAAGTGCAGTCGGCAATGGAATTCGCGCAACGGGGTCGGTATTGAAACCATCTGATTGTCCGAGTTTCTGCACTACCTGGGACGACCCGATCGCAAGTGCCTCTTTCAAGCCCTGCGAAATTTCACTGACGCTCAGTTCACCGTCACCATTAAGCACGATTTGTCCCGCCACCTGCTCAAGCTCATCGAGCATACCGGAGGTACTCGCACAGCCGGCGAGCAACAGTAAGGGTAACAACAGCACACAGATTTTTTTCATTGCCCGAGCCTTCAATTTACACAGCGCTGATTATAGAAAGCGCAATACGCTTTCCGCCGGAGTATTTTCGTTGTTTAACACACCGCAACAATTAAACCGCCAGCGACGAGCGCGAACAAAAGGTAAAGTGCCGCGGAACCGGTAAGCCGGCATTCCCTGCTCTTCATCCTGCCGGTCATCAGAAAATTACGCGTAAACCCGACATCAAAGCACAGTGCACGATTATTCGCCGGCAACAGCAACTGTGAGACCTGCCTCTCAAACTGTACATACCGGGCAGTAGCGACACTGCTCAGTGGAGCAGTTGTTGCTCGACATCCGTGATAACTCAAAGGATTTCCCGAGATGGCAAGGGAGACTCTCGTCATCGAGCGTTTCATGGTGTTTAAAAACAATTCTACGATCAGCAGGTCCGCACAATGAGCGCCGCCGTCGACCGTACACAACCAGCAGACGCTGATCCCAACCCGCTGAAAAACGGCGCTACCGGACATGTTGCATCCCAGCAGCATTCCGATAACGACGAACACGTCAGACCGGTCAGACGATCAGGCCTGAACAGTGAACTCGCAGACCGCTGGCTGTTGTGGCAAATCAAAATGATTGCCGACGTCATTACCGGCTGTGTCTACACCCCCGAAGGCAGACCGCTGGCAATCCGCCCACGCAACGCCACCGGTGTCGAACAACTGGATCGTGCCGCTGGCGAAGTTGCACAGACGGGCGCACCCGCACTTCACACTGAAATTCCATTCGGTCAGGTAAGCGGAAGACTTGGCGATGTCATTGCGACACCAGTCAAAGACGGTGACAAAACACTGGCGATTGTCGCGCTGCTGATGACCCCCCGACCACAATCAAGACAAAACGTTGTCCAGCAACTGCTGCAATGGGGTGGGTACTGGTTGCATTCACTCAGCCAGTTGTCAGACGGTATCGAACAGGACGCAGGCACTTTCACGCATTCCATCGTCACGACCATTCTGCGTCACGACAACACCAAAAAAGCCTGCATGGAACTCGCCAGCCGGCTGGCGATACGGCTCGACTGCGATCGCGTAACCATCGGCCTGCGCACAGGCGTGGTAGTACAAACAGAATGCATATCGCATCTGGCCAGCTTTGATCCGCGAACACAGCTCGTCCGACGGCTTGAAGCAGCAATGGAAGAGTCACTGGATCAGGATATCACTGTGACTGTACCCACCATCGATGCTGCTGCAAATGCGATAGATCAGGCACACAGAGACTTATCTGATAACAACAACCGTGTATCGGTGATGACGGTGCCACTAAAAGGACAACATGGAAACTTCGGCGCCATTGTCTTTGAACGTGAATCCAGCCAGGCATTCGACAACGACACACAGCAGTGGTGCGAATCCGTGTTATCAGCAGTGGCTCCTGCCATTGAACTTAAACGCTTTGATGAAAGACCGTTGCGTACCAAAGCAGCTGATTCGGCTCGTAAGGCGCTCGCTGATCTGATCGGACCCAGCTACCTCAAACTGAAAATTGCTGCCGCCTGCGTGGCCGCAGCTTTACTGTTGGGGTCCGTATTCAGCGGCACTTACCGGGTGTCCGCGCCGGTCACTATAGAAGGGGCAACCTCGCAGGTTATCGCCTCTCCGATTGCAGGCTTTATCAAGGCATCAAATGTTCGTGCCGGCGATACAGTCAGTGAGGGTCAGGTACTGGCCCGTCTCGATGACAGACCGCTGCAACTTGAACTGAAAAAATGGCTTGGTGAAGAAAACAAAGTTAAAAAAGCCTATCAGGAAGCACTGGCCAAGCGCGCGCGAACAGAGCTCAGTATTCTGCGTGCAAAGGCAGATCAAATCGAAGCCGAACTGTCGCTTGTCAGAGAGCGCATACAGCGCACACAACTCAAAGCACCGTATGCCGGCTTTGTTACCAGCGGCGATCTCAGCCAGTCCCTCGGTTCACCGGTGGAAATAGGAGAAATACTGTTTGAAGTTGCACCACTGGAAGAGTATCGCGCTGCGATCGAAATAGACGAACGCGATATGGCCGGCATCAGTAAAAACAAGACCGGACAAATCGTCATGGCAGCACTGCCCGGCGACCCCAAGCCGTTCACCATAACGCAGGTGCTGCCGGTTGCTATCTCCGGGGAAGGTAAGAGTTTCTTCCGGGTTGAAGCAGCCTTTGACGGAGAAGCCGCAGACCTGCGCCCCGGTATGGAAGGTATCGCGCGCATAGAAATGGGTGACAGAAAGCTGCTTTGGATCTGGACGCACAAGCTCTTCGACAGCATCAGGCTCTGGTTCTGGACTAAGGGCTGGTAACCATGAGCACTGCGACGTCAGAGCAGCAAAGCAGCCACGATGAGATTCCCGAGCAGTGGAGTCACATCAGTAATTTGTCCCCACGGCTTCATAGTCACATCACAGCACATCCGCAATACTTTCGCGGCTCCCGCTGGCACATCATCAGTGACAACGCACGTGGTCGCCATATGCGTATCAACGATGCGGCCTACGAATTCGTCGGCAGACTTGACGGCGAACACAGTGTTGAGGAAATTTATCAGACCATCCGGCGCGCAAAGGGTGAAGACGGCGTCAGCAGAACCGAAATCATCCGGATTTTGTCGCAGCTGTTTCACGCCGGTGTTATACACAGTGGTCTACCCGCCGATGTAGAACAGCTGTTCAAAAACAACCGGATGGAAAAAAACAGCGGCCGGGTAAAGCGTTTTGTCAACCCGCTCGCACTGCGCTTTCCATTAATCGACCCCGATCGCTTTCTAAACAAAACCGTCTCTTTTTTCAGGCCCTGTTATTCATTCACAGGTATGACTTTATGGGCACTGATTGTAGGTTTTGCGTCAGTACTGCTGTTAATACACTTCAGTGAACTGGCTGACACACTGAAACAGAATATTCTTGCGCCACGCAATATTATTCTGACGATTGCCATATTCCCCTTAATGAAACTGTTCCATGAATTTGCCCATGCCTATACGGTCAAAACATGGGGTGGTGAAGTACATGAAATGGGTATCTCTTTTCTGGTGCTAATGCCGGTACCTTATGTCGATGCATCGGCAGCCTGGTCTTTCAGAGAAAAATACAAAAGAGCACTGGTCGGCGCATCCGGCATGATCGCCGAGCTGTTTTTGGCATCCATTGCATTTATCATCTGGACGATGGTGCAGCCGGGTCTGCTGAAAGATGCAGCGCTATCTGCGTTTTTAATCGGCAGCGTATCGACATTGTTGTTTAACGCAAATCCGTTACTTCGTTTTGATGGCTACTACATACTGCAGGATCTGATAGAAATACCTAACCTTTACAGTCGTGCCGGCAAATTCAACACTTATCTGTACAAGAAGTTTCTGCTTGGACAAACGGACGTGGTATCCCCCGCCAGCGAGCACAGTGAACAATCCTGGTTATGCGGTTACGGCATACTGGCCTGGCTATACAGAATATTCATCACCCTGACTATCGCCTCTTTTCTGGCGGGCAAGTACTTTATTATCGGGTTTGCACTGGCGGTATGGTCGCTGTTTCTGATGATGGTGTTTCCGATATATCGAGGCTTGAAGTATTTACTTTTTGACCCGTCACTCACCGGCATGCGGTCTCAGGCAGTGGGAAAAACTGCTGCACTGGTCGGCTGTATCATGCTCACGGTGTCGATCATTCCATTTTCCCTGTTTACCAGCGCGGAAGGAGTTGTCTGGGTACCGGATCAGGCCCAGATCTTCGCCGGCACCAATGGTTTTATCCAACAGATAGAAACTGAATCAGGCAGTACGGTGGCTGTTGAAGATGTCGTCATGGTGCTTGAAAACCCTGACCTGGAAAAACGCAAGCGGGTGCTGGAAGGCAAAATTAAAGAGCTGACCGAACGATTCAAAAGTGAAAAATTTACCGATCGCATTGCCGCAGATCAGACCAGTGAAGAGCTGGTTACAGTAGAGGCCGATCTGGCTGAACTACTTCTGGAACAACAGGATCAGGCACTGCGTTCGACTGTTGACGGCACGCTGGTGATGTCCAAAGAACAGGCAACCGTAGGTCGCTACGTCAAAAAAGGTGAGCCGGTTGCTTACGTCATTAACCCTGAAGAGCTGATCGTGCGGGTAGTTATACCCCAGGCCTCAATCGGGTTGTTAAACCGCGACACCAAACAAGTACAGGTACGGCTGGCCGACAATCCCGCTGCGGAAATAGTCGGATCCATCATCAGACAGACACCGGCTGGCAGCAATGCACTGCCAAGCAGAGCGCTCGGTGCTACAGGTGGTGGAGAAATTGCTGTAATAGACAATGATAAGAATGGAACCACTACAGCTGAAAAAGTGTTTCAAATAGACATTGCACTCCCCCCTACCAGTGAGGTTTCCGGGCTGGGTACGCGTGCATTCGTCAGAATTAATCACGGGCGGGAAATTCTGGTGCAACAGTGGCTTCGCAAGACGCAACAGCTACTGCTTAACACACTCCCCTTTTAGCATAAGCGCAGAGACACACATATGCGAACCTTAAACAAAGCTCTACCACTCGCCGCACTGATGATGACGTCGTTGAATGCTCAGGCATCACAGGCATTGGAATCAGAACACGGAACTATGTCGTCAATGGATTGTATTGTCGAGCCGAGCCAGGTTGTTGAACTGGGTACCAGCGTACCCGGCGTCATCGAAGAGATGCTGTTCGAAAAAAACGACTTTATTCGAAAAGGCGAAACCGTCGCACGGCTGGACTCCAGACTCGAAATTGCCACGCTTGAACTTGCGTCAGCACGCGCTGACATTGACACCTCACTGAATCTGCGGCGCGAGAATGCCGACTTCGGATTGCGCACTCAGCGCAGAAACCAGAAGCTTTTCAAAGAGTCGACAATTTCAGCACAGGATATGGATAAGGTTCGTACTGAAACCTATATCGCACAGTTGCAGGCAAAACAGGAAGAAGACAACCAGAAAATCGCCAGACTGGAAGCCGAACGCGCCCGACAGGCACTGGAACAACGCACTGTGATGGCCCCGATTGACGGTGTCATTATGGAAAAATACAAAGCGGTCGGTGAATACGTTGAAGCAGAACCGGTATACCGAATTGCAAACCTCGACCCATTGCATGTTGAACTGATAGTGCCGGTCAAACACCTCGGAGAAATTGAAAGAGGCATGACCGCACAGGTGGCCATCGATATCGCACAAAGCGGTGACGAATCAAGCCATATCGCGGTGGTGCAGAGTGTCGACCGGGTAGCCGACGCCGCCAGCGGTACCTTTGGTGTGCTGCTGAGCATGCCCAACTCCGGATTACGTATTCCCAGCGGTGTGCGCTGTCAGCTGACATTCGACATCGAGTGAACCCGGCCGGTGCGCGTGACTATCGCACCGGACTGACGCGACGGTGCCTATTCATCTTTTGTTTCCGCGTGCACTGGCTGCAGCAAAACGCCACTGCACCTGCTGGTTTTCTGTCAGTACAATTGTGACAACGCACACAAGTTCTGCACGGATTCAACCGGACCTGCAGCATGCCGACATAGCTAGAGGGATACCGGTTCACCATCAGGACAATATAAAGTGCCGAACACAAGCACAGGGTGCCGGATACATCCCGCGTATTACGCCGGATTGCTATGATTAATTTTATAAAATCACCGTTGTTCAGAATCAGCTTCAGCATGATGATGCTGGTGATTTCGCTGCTGCTTGCCAGTGACTTTCTGGGGCTGTTTCCCAAGCACGACAGCAATGCGCTGACCGAACGTAAATTCATCGCTGAAACGCTTGCCGTTCATGTTGCCATGGAACTGGAGCAAGAGAACGATGAGAAAATCTCGGAGCTTCTGCGTACCACAGTCACCAGAAACGCTCTGGTAGCCTCGGTCGCCGTCAGGCGTGCCGACGGCACGTTTGTCGACTCCTATGGATCACATCAACAAAACTGGAACCTCGAACCGACGGATCGTTCCACACCTACCCATGTACAAGTACCCTTGTACGAAGGAGATCAGCAGATAGCAACCGTTGAGATCCGCTATCAGTCCAGTTCAGCCGGACAAAACCTGATCGATCGCAGAGCGTCGTTCGCATCAGTGGTGATCTTCGTTTCAATCTCGGGCTTTGGCGCCTTCTGTGTTTTTCTCAAACGAACACTGCGAGAGCTCGACCCCGATGCTGTTATTCCGGAACGTGTGCGAAAAGCACTGGATACACTGGCTGAAGGTCTCTTGATCGTTAACAGAGACGGGGAGATCGTCTTTTCCAATGCCGCTTTTGCCACCACCACCGGCAAAGACGCCTCTGAACTCGCGGGGAAAAACTGCAATTCTCTGGAATGGGAACTCACCAACACGGACGAGCTTCCCTGGCTGCCACTACTGCGCGGCGGAGAAATCGATGGCAGCGCATCGATACGGCTGAACACCGGTTATCAGCAGGTATCCACCTTTACCGTCAACGCCACACCGATCGTTGCACGTGCAGACGAGATTCGCGGTGCGCTGGTGACCTTTAACGATGTGACAGAGGTAGAAATCAAAAATGCCGAATTGCGCAACGCACTGGTCAAACTGGAAAAGAGCAAGCAGGAAATCACACGTCAGAATGAAGAACTGGAATATCTCGCAACCAGAGATCCGCTCACCGGCTCACTGAACCGACGTTCGTTCTTCAACGGCTTTGAAACGCTTTATGAACAATCCAAGCTGAACCATACCGAACTGACTTGCTTTATGACGGACATCGATCACTTCAAGTCGGTCAATGACACACACGGCCATGGTGTCGGCGATGAGGTGATTAAGTACCTCGCCAATGTGCTGTCAAATTTTGCCAGACCCAATGATCTCGTTGGTCGATTCGGTGGAGAGGAATTCTGTGTCGTGATGCCGGCAACCTCGATAAACACCGCGATGGAGATTGCCGAACAGGTTCGCGAAACCATCGCCAAAGGGGAGAACACCTCGTTTGGTGACAAATGCAAGATTACCGCAAGCTTCGGTGTCTCATCGATCAATGCCGGCTCCAAGAAACCTAACGACATGGTCGAGCAGGCAGATAAGGCGCTATATCACTCAAAGCAAAACGGCCGTAACCAGGTCACCCGATACTCACAGTCAATTGACGATTCAGTCTCCGGTACTGCAGAGACATTAACAGCAGCACCAGCGCCCCAGGCGCCGGTTCAGTCGACACCCGCCATTCAGCAGTCCGTGCCGATTCTCGCCACTGGCAAGCAAAAGCAAAATGAGGCAAAAGAACGTTCAAATGTCGACGAACTCGTTGCCAAGGCCCTGGCCAACAACAGTGGTAGCGTACCGGTGCTGGCAGTACGCGACCCGAAGAAAAGGCCCGACTCAACACCTGACGTTAACAGCTTCGACACAACTCCCGAGTACGGCAGCCTTCGACTTGACCGCACACTGCTGATCGATCGAATCGAGCAGGCACTGAACATTGCCACCAAAAACTCCCGACATGTGGGCATTCTGCTGATCACAATTGATGCGTTGCAACGCATCAATGACACACTGGGATTTTCGGTTAACGAAAAACTCTATAGAAAAATAAACTCCCGCC
This sequence comes from Chromatiales bacterium, assembly GCA_020631335.1. Classification (GTDB taxonomy): domain Bacteria; phylum Pseudomonadota; class Gammaproteobacteria; order Granulosicoccales; family Granulosicoccaceae. The sequence continues at coordinate 16,009 of JAHDHK010000063.1, read as the reverse complement.
TGCACTCGACACTGCGAAACCCCGACCTTGCACAATTGCTCGGCAAAGAAGATCAGAGCTTTTCAATCACGCGTTATGGTGATACTGAAATCTGTTTAACACTGCATAACATTAAGCAGGTAATGGATTTCAACGAAATACAGGACCGGATAATGGAAAGCTTCAACCGCACCATTACCGTTGACGGTCACGAGGTCTACGTTGCGCTCGACACCGGCATCAGTGTCTACCCCAATCACGGCACCGATGCAGACGGCCTGATCCGAAGTGCCAGTATTGCGATGCGCAAAGCACGTGATACCGACGGTCAGAACAGCTTCGTCTATTTCTCTCCCGAGATGAACGAAGAATCACGCAAACTGATCCGGCTGGAAACTGAACTGCATCAGGCACTCACCCGCGGCGAACTCTTTGTAGCGTATCAGCCCAAAGTGGATTTGCGCAGCGGCGAAATTGTCGCAATGGAAGCACTGGTTCGATGGAGGCACCCGGAGTTCGGCATTGTTTCACCCGGCGACTTCATCCCGGTTGCCGAAAAAACCGGTCTCATCAATGAGATGAGCGCATGGATCACCCGTGTAGTCTGTGCACAGATATCTATGTGGCAACAGATCGGTCACAGCCAGGTCAGTGTGGCGGTAAATATTTCTCCTATCGAACTGCGTAATGAGAACTTTGCCGACACCATTCTAAATGCCATCCGCGAATTCGATATTCCACCCTCGAAACTTGAACTTGAAATTACCGAATCGCTGGTCATGGAAGATATGGATCAGGCAACCCGTACGCTCGAACGTCTCGACAGGCATGGGGTAGAGATATCGATCGATGATTTCGGTACCGGCTACGCTTCACTGAGTTACCTGAAGCTGTTTCCGATTTCAAAAGTGAAAATTGACCGATCGTTTGTATCTGACTTTGCACAGAACCCTGCAGACGCAAGAATAGTCAGCGGTGTCATCGCCATGAGTCACAGCCTCGGGGTACGAGTAATATGTGAAGGCGTAGAAGAAGAGTCACAGCTACGTTTTCTGCAGGATCATCATTGTGATCAGGTACAGGGTAATTTGCTGAGCCTGCCACTCACCCGGCAGGATGCGACCCGCCTGCTGAGTGATCCGCGAAACATTCAGCGCATCGTCAGAGACTACGATGTGACCGATCTCGGGCTTACCGCACTCACCAGTGCCGGTACACAAACCGTGATTACCGGCGTACTGAACGCTTTTCCCACGGAAGAGTCTGAACAAAAAGTACCCACAGGCGCGGTACTGTAACTGCCAACGCACGGGTAGTTCGAGTAAGGTTATCGCCTGGTTTTACAATGCCATAAGCCGGTAACCGTCAGCCAGCGCGTTACACCGCTGCAGTCTGGTTACACTCCGATATCACTATCAAACTGACAACCCCGATGTCTATCAAACGCCTGATGCAAAACCCCTGGTTACTGGCAGTGTCGTTAGCGCTTAACATTGCGCTGATTGCAGGCTTTAGCTACACACTGCAGAAAGCACAGCTTTATTATAAAGAATATCGAATGTTCCGCCCGATGGCGCATGGCGTCAGTCAGGCTTCCAATTTTGAACTGCCAGCCTCACGAACACAAAAGCTGATGGTAATTTACGGCGACTCCAGAGTGCAGGAATGGAAGCCACATCCACAGCTCGACGACACGCTGATAGTGAATGCCGGAATCTCAGGCGAGATGACTACCGAAATGCGCCGGAGGCTCGAACACGACGTTTTGCGGTTAAAACCTGATGTCGTCATGATACAGGCTGGCATGAACGACCTGACGGCCGCGGCAACAAGGGGGGTTGCCAACCCCGAAAAGATCATCACCACCATGAAAACGAACTTCAGGTTTATGATCGACACACTGATAGATCAGAACATAGAAGTCATCGTTACACCGGTCATTCCAGCCACCCCGCTGGGGATAGGCAGAAAGCTGTTCTGGCACGACAAAATAGATTCACTGCTGAACGATACCAACACTTTCCTTAAGCGTGTGGCTGATGAACATCAGTTGCAATGGATTGATCTGTTAGCACCGCTTTACGATGAAAAAGGAAAACTGCGCAGCGACTGGTATGTCGACACACTGCATCTGTACGAAGCGAACTACCAGTCACTGAACCAAACCGTCGAAAAGGCATTGTCGGCACAATAGTGATCGGCAAATACTAACGGGCCCTCTGCACACATTGTAGGTCCCGTGTGCTTCGTGGGTCCCGGGTGCTTTGCAGTGAACCTCGACGCGTTATCGAGGATAATCATGGCAATGCTGCCTGCTTACGCGTCGGGCATCCATAAAACAAAAAACACACGGCACCCGCTTCGACAACAGCCTGTTCAACAGAGGCTGTTGTCAACAAAGTGTTATGGCAGGAAAGTGCTATGGCAGGTCAGGCATTAACATCAATCACCACTCTGCCCTTCACCTGACCTTTCAGGATACCGCGGCCCAGATCAGGCAGATCCGACAGCGTTGCCATTTGTACCATCTTTTCGATTTTATCCATCGGCAGATCTTTTACCGCTCGCTGCCACGCCCGCACTCTGGGCTCATAAGGCTGCATCACTGAATCTATGCCCAACAGATTTACCCCGCGCAGCAGAAAAGGAATAACGGTGGCCGGCAGACTGGCCCCGCCAGCCAGGCCTACCGCTGCGACCGATGCGCCATACTGCATCTGCCCGAGTACGCGCGCCAGCATTTCTCCACCCACGGCATCAACACATCCCGACCAGGCTTCTTTTTCCAGCGGCTTTTTGACTGTTTCGTTGATCTCTTCGCGAGCAACAATTTCAGTTGCGCCGAGTTCCTTCAGATAATCTGCGGTTTCCGGCCGTCCGGTGACAGCCGCCACTTGATAACCCAGATTAGCCAGCAGCGCGGTCGCAACTGATCCCACACCACCGGCAGCACCCGTCACCAGCACAGGGACATCGGAAGGTTTCAAACCATGATCTTCCAGCGCCATCACCGCCAGTACTGCGGTAAACCCTGCGGTCCCTACCGCCATGGCCTGCCGGGTGGTGATTTCGTCCGGCAGTGGCACCAGCCAGTCGGCACTGACTCTGGCTTTCTGCGCGTAGCCACCCCACTGCATTTCACCGACACGCCAGCCGGTCAGCACAACCTTGTCTCCCGCGCTATATCGATCATCACTGGAACTCTCGACAGTGCCGGCAAAATCAATCCCCGGTACGTGCGGATAATTTCGTACAAGCCCGCCGCCCGGTCCGACACAAAGACCGTCTTTATAGTTCAGTGTCGAGTATTCAACTGCCACGGTGACATCGCCGTCAGGCAAATCCGCCAGGTCGACAGACTGAACCGCCGCCGAGGTTTTACCTTCATCATTTTTATTGACTACTAACGCATTGAACATGAGATTTCCGAAGAGAGATTATTAACCGTACACTATTAGATCAGCAGACCAGCATCATTACAATTTTCCGGGAATCAAATTGCAACGTATCAGCATCCGACAGGCCAGCGCAGAAGACGCCGCCATTATAAGCGAATGGAACCGGGCCATGGCCTGGGAAACCGAACACAAAGCGCTCGATGAAGCCACGATTCTGCGCGGCGTTCAAAGACTTATCGCACAACCTCAGTATGGCTTCTACTTGCTGGGCGAAATCGATAACACTATCGCCGGTACGCTTATGGTAACGACAGAATGGAGTGACTGGCGGAATGGACTGTTCTGGTGGATCCAAAGCGTTTACGTGGCCCCGCAATTCCGCCGACAGGGAGTTTACCGCGCTTTATATGAACAGGTTAAATCCCTGGCTGATCAACAACCCGATGTATGCGGCTATCGCCTCTATGTTGAAAAAGACAACCTCACCGCGCAAACCACTTATGAGAATCTCGGTATGACTAAAACCGATTACCTGCTGTACGAGCAAATGCGCAACCACCGCTGACAGACCGTTACTCTGCCTGACTCCATTGCACGACTGAATCAGTAAGCTGGATGTCAGGCCTCAATGAGCAGGCAGGGAAAAAGCCGGGCCGTCAGGTCAGGCTCTGGCAAGTGCCGTTTCAATATAGATCTCGCGTAATCTTGTCGCCAGCGGTCCCGGTTTGCCATCACCAATGGTATGCCCGTCTATTTCGACCACCGGCCACACAAATGTGGTCGCACTGGTGACGAATGCCTCCCGCGCTGCGCAGGCTTCTTCCAGTGTAAACGCCCGCTCGTGCAACTGACGATTGTCAGATTCGAGCAGCGCTATCACTGAAGCACGGGTAATACCGTGCAGAATCTTGTTGCCGAGGTGACGGGTAATAATATTGCCATCTGCATCGACAATGAACGCATTGTTCGAGCTTCCTTCCGTCACCACGCCGTCTTCAACCATCCACGCATCGGCCACCCCGGCATCCACAGCCTGTTGCTTTGCCAGACACTGCGCCAGCAGTCCAACGGTTTTAATATCACGACGCTGCCAGCGGATGTCCGGTACAGAAATCACCGCAATGCCTTTTTCTGCCTGTGGTGGATTACGCAGACTTTTCTGCTGGGTAAACATCACCAGCGTCGGTGTCATATCTGCGGCGTAACCAAAGTCGCGATCAGCAACACCTCGACTCACCTGCAAATAAACACTGCCTTCATCCAGTGAGTTACGCCTGACCAGTTCCTGCTGCACCCTGACGATTTCATCGTCAGTCGCCGGTGGCTTGATGTTCAACTCACCCAGGGATCGATGGAGTCTTGCCAGATGACCGGCGTTGTCCAGCAGCTTACCGTCGATAACAGAGGTCACTTCATAGACTGCATCTGCAAACAGAAATCCACGATCAAAGACCGAGACAGTTGCCTGCTCCTCTGCCACAAAATTTCCGTTTACGTATACTGTTCTGGACATGGTTTGCGCCGCTGTAAGGTCGAAAAATTCATGTTGATGCCACCCGGGTGCCTGCACCGGCCTGTATCAGCGATCCAGACAGGTACATTTCAGTACGAGCCTTACCTGTCAGGATCGCCCCGAACGCCACACAATCCAATCACTACGATGGGTCGTAGGAGTATGTCTGAGTGATCAGCGCTCGCCGGCCGGTCGCCGGATGCGTACAATCCGGACTCCTGCTAACACTGGATCCGGCACGAAAAGCCCATACTATCCCACCAGTGCCGATTTGAGTAAACCATGTCAGACCAGCAACCCGCAAAACGCCGCTCACGACGGCCGCGCAAAACATTGCCTGCCGACGCACCGGAAGTGGTATCCCCGTGCGTGAGTGTTTGCCAAATGGATCAGGAGGCGGGCGTATGTAAGGGCTGTCTGCGAACACTGGAGGAAATAGCCACCTGGTCCCGACTGAGTAATCAGGAACGCTGGGACATTGTTCAGTCTCTGCGGGACAGGCGCCAATAGCACACTGATCGTTAAAAAAAGCGCCTCAAAAGACGGATCGCCGCAACATAACGCGAATCCCATTCACTGCCGGTACGACCATGCAGAGGATGCCAGAAAAAGTTAAACGTTAAACCACCCCCGTCGCGGGTGTGGTAAGACCAGGTTGACGGCAATGCAGCGACCCCCTGCATTTGTACAAAACCCCACACGAGACCATCTGCCATCGTGAGTTTCCCCAGATAGCGTCCGGCAGTCGCTTTCACTCCCGACTCCTCGAATAACTCCCGCTCACAGGCCTGTCGCAGTGCTTCGCCAGGCTCGATAGTTCCTTTGACAATCTGCAACCCTGCGTGCGGGTGCCGGAACGCCAGCAATTCAGGCCCGGCCTTATGCTGTATGACTACCGGACAGGCTTTATCCATGACACCGGCCGATCAATCCTTGCCGCACCGGCGTCAGCGATATCAGGACGACATGCGACGCCGGTATTCATTGGCCGGATAAGTACCCAGCACCTTAAGTTTGGTGCAAAAATACTGCAGCTCCTGAAATGCATAATCTACCAGCTTGTCCGAAGGATGCCCTTCAATTTCCGCGTAGAACTGCGCACTCTGAAACCGGTCATCAATAATGTAACTCTCCAGCTTGGTGATATTCACCCCACTGGTCGCAAAGCCTCCGAGCGCTTTATACAACGCAGCCGGTACACTGCGCACATGAAACACAAAGCTGGTCATGCACGGGCCTTCCAGCGGATCGGGGTCCTGCCGTGTATTAGACAACACCACAAACCGGGTTGTGTTGCCAAGCCGGTCTTCGATTCTTTCGCGCAGGACATCCAGCCCGTAGATTTCTCCGGCCAGTGCCGAGGCAATGGACGCATGGTGTGGATCATCCAGTTCTTTAACTTCTCTGGCAGAGCCGGCCGTGTCGGCCACCGGTATCGCCTTGACTCCCAGCTCTTCGATCAGTGCACGACACTGTGCGAGCCCCTGTGGATGCGAACGGATATGAGTTAATTCATCCAGCCTCGCACCGGGCAGCCCGAGCAAACAGTGCTTTACCGGCTGATAGTGCTCATCGACAATGAACAATGTCGACTCCGGCAAAAGATGATGAATATCCGCCACCCGCCCGCCAAGCGAGTTTTCGATTGGAATCATCGCCAGTGCCGCGCGCCTGTCTTCTACCGCCGCAAATGCAGCGCTGAATGTTTCGCACGCGAGCGGCTCCAGATCCGGTCGGGCCGCTTTACAGGCCTGATGCGAATAAGCACCAGGCTCCCCCTGGTAAGCAATGATTTTTTTATAGTCAGTCATAGTCGGCTTCGGGCTGAACGGTGAGTAAAGCCCCTGATGGTGATGTGCAATATGCTTAAACTGAGTGTAATACCTCGCAGCGCGATGTGGTCAGTTTTTTACACATTCGCACTGTAGACGGGCTCGGGTGCTATCAGCGCAGGATCAGCCCGGCAGACGGCGCAGGGCCTGACACATGCAATGCACACCACCACCGCCGGGGGTAATCATCGACACATCCGGATCAAACACGGTCAGCCCCAGTGCTTTGATCTTCTCTTTCAACACCGTACTGTTTTGCGGCAGCAATACTCTGTCATTGCCAAGCGCCACCACATTGCAACCCAGATCGAGTGTTTCCTTAAAGGGCACAGAGACAATGTCGATCTGTTTGGACTTCAGCCAGTCCACCACCTGCACATCGGTACACTCAAGACACACTGCTGCCAGCTTCGGCGCCAGCATCACAACCATCAGATCAATATGTACATAAAACGGATCGATGTCGGCAAGCATGACCTCCCAGCCCTCTGCCTCAAACCAGCGCTTAAGCTGAACTGCCGCACCCTGCTGACTTCTGCCTTCGTCGCCTTCCCAGCCGATCAACACGGTGTTGGGTTCAATAATGTTGAAGTCCCCGCCCTCAAAGGTACCGGCAGTCACATAGTCATATATCGGTATGCCGAGTTTTGCGTAAGTTTCAATCGCGCGGAAGTTCTCACCACGACGCCACCAGTTAGCCATGTTCGTGATCACCGCGCCATAAGGAGTCATGACCGACGAGTCTCTCGCAAAAATGTGATAGCGCAGTTCAGGGTCGGCTTCATGCAGATGAACCTGCACGTCTGCAGACTCATAAGCACTGACCATCTCTGCATGTTGCGCTCGAGCGACTGATGCATCAAACGGAATTTCGCGGCGAATGCTCTTTTTTGAAAGCGAGCTCGTTTGCAGCCACTGATAGTGATCGGCCGGACCTAACAGCACATCTTTTAACACACCGTATTCACAATCCGCTCCCCAATGGGTAAGCGCCGGTGTGCCACCACCTTCCACTCGAACTTTAAGCGAAAATTCATCAGTCATGGTTTACTCAGCAAGCTATTGTGTTGATTCTCTAACGGATACAGGCAAGTTATCAGTAATCAAGATCATTTGCCTCACAAATAAATCGCACCAGCGACTTCGTTGCCGCAAATAGCGAGGCCGAATATTTCACAAAATCTTTTTTGGTCACATCGCTCATTTTTATGCTGTGCGTGGCAATAAAATCTTTGCGTTTTAAATCGACAATCAGCGGATGATCGGCGGTATAACCTCTTGGCGGTTTTTTAAGTGACTCACCGTATTGCTCAAATCCTTTGCGAGAAAGCGCAGACACTATTTTTTTCCATTCAGCCTGATTGTCATCCATGTGCATACGCATATTGTTCAGGGTTGCGCTGTCAGGTCGCCAGATACCGGCCCCCATAAATGCATTTGAAGGTTCAATATGAAGGTAAAAACCGGGCGCATGGACATCCTTGCCGGCGACATGCCTGAATTGAATACCGATATTCGTTTTATAGGGGGTTTTGTCCTTCGAAAACCGCACGTCGCGATAAACCCGCATCAGTGATCCACCGACCTTTTTAGGACTTGCCACAAAGGCGTCAGATACTTTGGCCAAATGTGGTGCCATCGCTTCAATATAGGCTAACGCCGGCTCCCGCACATCCGACTCATATCGATGTTTATTAGCCTCGAACCAGTCCCGATGGTTGTTGTTTTCGAGCTCGCGTAAAAACTTAACAGTATTCCTGGAAAACACGGGTTACCCTCGCTGCCTGACGATTGCCGCTTATCTGATTGTATCTTATCAGGATTCAGCTAAACCCTGCAGCCGGCAAATCGTTGTGCGACAATACCCTGATGCACCAACTGCTGCTGAACCGCGATATATATACCGAGTTTTTACTCAAGTACGTACCACTCGCCCGTCGTTTCCTGTGGATCACCACCGCAGACATCAAAGACCTTCATATAGATACCGATAACGGATTCCAGCCTTTTCTGGCGCTTCTTTCCGATCTGGTAGACAGTGGTGTCGCGGTTCGACTTATTCACGCGAAAGAACCCGGCCCCAGGTTTCGGGAAGACTTTGATCTGCACGAACCACTTATCGACAACGAGCTGTTTGAGAGAATTCTATGCCCGCGGGTTCACACCAAGGCTATTGTGGTTGATGCACAGATTGCCTTTGTCGGATCAGCCAACCTTACCGGTGCCGGCCTGGGAGCCAAAAGCGAACATAAGCGCAACTTCGAAGCGGGCTTTGCGTTCGATGATCAAAAAGACATCCGTCAGTTAATGAACTGGATAGACGAGCTTTATCTCGGTGAATACTGCAAAGACTGCAAACGCAGGGAGTATTGTCCGGACCCGATTATCGATCGACTGGATTAAAACCCGCACCGGTGCTATCCATAGCGCTGTCTATGGCGCAACCCATAGCACTCAGGGCTGCAGTATGGCGTCTGCCCATTCACTGATAAAACGCTCACGTTTGATTCTGTCCAGAAATACCAGCAACCCCGGGCCAAGAGAAATCGGTCTGAAATGCTGGTGCTTCTGCAGTGCATGACCATCCACAGGGGGCAAGCCGACTTTTTCTCCTATAAGTTCGCGATTAGCGGCATCGGCCAGAAAATCGATGAAAGTGCCCGCCAGCGATGCTTTGGCCGATGTGCGCGGAATGAATGCCGTGCGCAGCATAAAAATCTGATAATCCGTGAGCGGGGCTATTGTACCGTCATCACTTTTTTCAAGCACCGCAGAGGCATAACTGCCCACAACGTTATACGCAAAAACAATTTCACCGGACTTTAACGCCTCAATCATATCGGATGAACAACAGTACAGCCTGGGTGACGTTGACCCGATCACCTCCGCCAGACGCCAGAATGCATCCGACTGGCGGGAATCCTGAGTGGCAAATAGATATCCCGCCCCGGAGGTGCGGATATCATAAGTACCCACTCGTCCCTTGAACTTTTCCGGGTTATCCCGCAACAACGCAATCAGCTCGTTACGGTTTTCAGGGATGGATAACTCTCCCAGCCCTTTTCTTGATACGAGTAATACCGCAGGCTCCTGAGTAAATGCAAATAGCGAGTTACCCCACTTGGACCACACGGGCAGATTATCTACTACCGCAGATCTATGCTGCTGCGCAAAGCCATCATTGACCAGCTTCATCTGCAGATCCATGGCCGATGAAATAACCACATCATAGTCTGCCGCTTCATCATGAATTGCCCGAAAGAGCTCCAGACTGCTCGCCACCGTATACAACACAGTAGTACCGGGATGCTGACGCTGATATGCATTGATAAGCGGTTCAATATGATCAAGATCAGTATTGGAAAGAATACTCAGTATTTCACGCTGATTATCAGCCGCCTCAAACACGGCTTCGGATTCTTTTTCAAAACCATAAACACGCGCTGACGTGAACCCCCACGTCATCACACACAAAACAGTTAGAGCTGCAATGACGCGCATGCGCCGCCTCCTCGTCTGGCAGTGAGCGTAAAACTGCCGTTATGAACAGATGCCACATGCTCAACAATCGTAAGCCCTAAGCCGGAGCCCACTACATCGGCCACATTTGCACCCCGGATAAACCGCTCTGTAAGCGCCCCTGCCGCTGAAGCCTGTATACCGCGGCCACGGTCACAAACACAAAACACGATAACCTCACCTGTTGATTCCAGCTTTATCTCAACCTCACCTTCATCGGCTGAATACTTGATGGCATTGTCTATCAGGTTATGCAGCGCACATTCAATAAGCACTCTGTCCCCGGCACAGATAAGACCTTCGGCAATGTCTGTTATCAATTCAATGTCTTTAAGATCAGCCGTTGCACTTAAGCCCTGGATTACCTCATACAGCAATGCGCTTAAATCGAACTGCTCACCTGCAAACTGATCGGCACGATAAGTAATCATTGCATGATCGAGCAATTGCGTGGCCGAGCGTGAGCTCTCATCAACTGCCCGAATAACCGATCGCAGTGTCTTGCGGCTTGCAGGCGTCTCTGCCTGTCGCAACGCTATTTCAGCCTGTGTTCGCACGGTGGCCAAAGGAGTTCTGACATGATGTGCGGCTTCAGCCAAAAACGTTTCATTGCGATGCAGCGCTTCACGCAGCCTTGCAATAAAGCCGTTGAGCGCATCCACCAATGGCTTTAACTCTGATGGAATCGGTGATTTAAGCGCACGCAGGTCATGTGCGCCACGACGACCGATCGCACCGGCCACCACATGAAGCGGCTTTACCGTACTGCGCGTGGCGAGCCAGCTGAGAAATCCCGCCACAATAAAAAATGCAACACCCAGCCCCGCTGCGGTATTCGTCACCTTTGAAGTAATGACATCGTGACCGGTTCTGGTTTGAGCGACGACCACAGTGACCTGCACCGGCGCATCGGCCACGGTAATCGCCCGTGTGAGCGCTACGGCTCTTACCGCCGCATCACGAAACTCAGCGTTATAGTAAAACGGGGTTGCCGTATGCATAGCGCGCGGCAGAGGTAGTTGTTCGTAACCGGTAATGGTTTGATTGTCAGAATACAAACGATAGAAAACACGGTCTTCACTGATAGAACCCAACATGGAAAATGCTGAATAGGGAATATCAACCAGCACACCGTCTTCACCCGCACTCAACTGCTCGGCAATTGCGGTTGCTGATGCACCGAGAATATTATCGTGAGCGGCAATCGCCGCCTGATTAGCCACAGAGCGTACTGCCAGATAAAGCAACGCCGATAATACCGCTGCCACCAATAGCAATTGCAGCAGCAACCGCCTGCCCAGTGAGTTGTTTGAAAACCACCACATAAGCGTCAGCTACTGATCTGTTATGCGATAGCCGACACCACGCACTGTTTCTATACGCGCATGGCAGCCTTCAAGCTTTTTTCGCAGTCTGCCCACATAGACTTCAATCGCGTTTTCAGACGGATCTTCGGAATAGGAAAACAACCGGTCACACAACTGTGCCTTCGAATAGATAGCGCGCGGATTGGACAGCAGAATTTCAAGCAACCGCAGTTCCCTGTTGCGCAACTCACGCACTTCCCCCGCCACCTCAATTCTGGCAGCAAGCGCATCAAACTCCAGACCACCGTAACTGACCACGTTGCGAGCCGAACCTCCGCGGCGACGTAATACCGCGCGGCACCTTGCTTCGAGCTCGGAGAAATCAAAAGGTTTAGTGACGTAGTCATCTGCGCCACGGTCGAGCACATCGACGCGATCAGAAACCGCGTTGCGGGCAGTCATCACAATGACCGGCGTGTCGCGTTTCATGGCCCGGTGCTTCGACAGGAAATCCCGCCCGTCGCCGTCCGGCAATGCAATGTCGAGCAGTATCAGATCGTAACTGGCACCTGCGAGACAGCCATTGGCACTGTGCAGGTCTGCCGCCCAGTCAACCGCATGCCCATCGAGTTTGAGCCTGGCACTGACGGATTGCGCAAGGTCTGTGTTATCTTCGACGAGCAAAAAACGCATATGCGTACATTTTGTGGGCGCGGGTGACAGGTTGGTGACAGATTTTCATGAAACCATGCAGTTTGCAAGGCGTGGTTGCGTCCCGTTGTTCATGCTGTTGAACACTTCACCATTGTCCCTGCCACATTCCATCAGGAGAGAAAAAACCAATGAAACTGAGCTTGAATAAATCCATCGCCGCCGGTGTGCTGATGAGCCTCGGGCTGATCGGCACCACTCATGCCGCCGAGTGCATCGCACCGGCCAACCCGGGCGGCGGCTGGGACTTCACCTGCCGTACTATCGGTAAAATCATGCACGACATCGGCGCTGTCGATAAGCCCGTACAGGTCACAAACATGGCCGGTGGTGGTGGCGGTCTTGCCTACGGTCACGTGGTCAACGAGCGAAGTGACGATGCCGACCTGATCGTCGCGGCCTCTTCCGCAACAGCTACCCGTCTTGCACAAAACGCCTATGCCGGCATGACTGCCGATCAGGTGCGGTTTGTCGGTGCCATCGGCGCGGATCCGGGTGTGATCGTGGTCGCTGCTGACAGCGAGTTTAAAGATCTGGGTCAACTGCTTGATGCAATCAAAGCAGACCCGGGCTCAGTGGCGTTTGCCGGTGGTTCTGCGGTCGGCGGGTTTGATCATCTCAAGCCACTCATGCTGCTGCAACGGGTCGGCTTTGACGACATCACTAAAGTGAAATACATCGGTGTCGACGGCGGTGCAGATGCCATCACGCAAACCATCGGTGGCTTCACACAGGTCATGACCGGTGATATGTCCGAGATCGTCGGCTTTCTGAAATCCGGTGAAATCCGTGCACTTGCCGTACTGACTGAAGAGCGTGTTCCCGGCTTCGACGATATCCCGACTGCTAAAGAACAGGGCTTCGACGTGGTCGCGGTTAACTGGCGTGGTCTGTACATTCCAAAAGGCGTCAGTGACGACACTTTCAACATGTGGGCAGAGCGTCTGCAGAAAGTAGCCGACAGCGCCGAGTGGCAGGAAGCCATGGTGGCTAACGGTCTGGCACCATTCACCAAAGTCGGTGGTGACTTCCAGGGTTACATCGATCAGGTCGTTGGAGAAGTTCGCCAGCTGTCTAAAGACATAGGCGTTATCCAGTAACATGATCAGCGATCGAATATTCGGTTTGGTCGCCGTCCTGGTGGCACTTGCGTATATCGCAAGTGCCACTCAGGTACAAACGAGCTTCCTGTCCGATCCGGTAGGTCCCAAAGCATTTCCGATGCTGGTCGGTGCCGTGGCGGCGCTTTGCGGTTTGTACATGGTATTCAAACCTGACCCGAGCCCTGACTGGCCGGTTGGCAGAACCCTGCTGGCGCTGATCATCTGTGTGATTGTGCTGGTCTCTTATGCGTATGCGCTTAAGCCACTGGGCTTTCTGATACCCACGGCCATTACCGCCGCCATACTGAGTTATCAGATTTCACCCAGAGTCATGCAGGCAATCCTCACCGGCATCGCTCTGTCTGTCGGACTGTTTCTGCTGTTTAAGTACGCGCTGGGCCTCGGTCTGGTGCCCTTCCCTAAAACCTGGTTCGCGGCCGCAAGCTAATGGAAATTCTCGACAACCTGGCGCTGGGTTTCTCTATCGCGCTAAGCCCCTATACGCTGATGCTGGCAGTGGTCGGTTGTTTTATCGGCACCATTATCGGCGCGCTGCCCGGTCTCGGCCCCTCAAACGGGGTGGCCATTCTGATACCGATTACTTTCACGCTGGGCCTTGATGCCACCTCTGCACTGGTCCTGATGACCAGCGTGTACTACGGCGCTATGTATGGCGGCCGTATCAGTTCGATACTGTTGAATATACCGGGTGATGAACCCGCACTGATGACCACACTTGACGGTTATCCGATGGCTAAACAGGGCAAGGCAGGCAACGCACTGGTACTGTCCGGTGTGGCTTCCTTCGTCGGTGCTTTTCTCGCCACTATCGGACTACTGTTGCTTGCTCCGATACTGGCAAGAGTGGCCTATAAATTCGGACCGGCCGAGTACTTCGCCTTATATCTGCTGGCGTTCTGCACCCTAGGTGGTATGGCATCAAACAATCAGGCTAAAGCCGCCCTTGCCTCCTGCATTGGTCTTGGTATTGCGATGATCGGCCTCGACAACAACTCCGGCCTGCCGCGCTTTACCTTTAATAATCTTCATCTGATGGATGGCATTGATTTCCTCGTTGCCATTGTCGGTTTATTTGCCATTGCCGAAGTCTTCTTCTTTATCGAAGGCAAAGGCAAAACATCATCCATTGGCGTCAAGCTCGATAAAGTCACCGTACCGTGGCGTGAGATATTCTCAACCAAATGGACCATGCTGCGCGGCAGTCTGGTCGGCTTTATCGCCGGTATCCTGCCCGGCGCAGGTGCCTCTCTGGGCAGCTTTCTCGCCTACATGTCCGAAAAATCCATCGCCGGTAAAGACGGTGGTTTCGGCACCGGCGTGCCGAAAGGTGTCGCAGCCCCCGAGGCCGGTAACAATGCCGCCGCCGGTGGCGCGCTGGTACCGATGCTGACACTGGGTGTACCCGGCTCAGGCACCACGGCGGTATTGCTGGCCCTGCTGATGTCGCTGAATATCACCCCGGGCCCCACGCTGTTTACAGACCGACCGGAAGTCGTCTGGGGATTGATTGCTTCACTGCTTATCGCCAACGTCGTGTTGCTGCTGATGAACGTGCCGATGGTGAAAATATTTGTTCGTGTGCTGCAGGTACCCGCATGGGTGCTGCTGCCGGGTGTCACGATGATTTCATTTGTCGGTATCTACTCACTGTCAGGCAGCTACTTTGACCTGCTGCTGATGGTAGGCTTCGGCATACTCGGTTATACGCTGCGCAAACTCGACATTCCGACCGTACCGGTCATTCTGGGTATCCTGTTGGGCAGGCACATGGAAGACGCACTCAGACGTGCCATGGTGCTGTCAGACGGAGACGCAACTTATCTGTTCTCATCACCCATCGCTATCGGTTTATGGATTGCCGCGATTGCAGGCTTCGTCGCACCGATGTTTCTTCGCGGTGTACTGGCAAAGCCACAGCGTGTCACCGACTAGCAGTGTGCTGAACAGCGCTCAATGCCGGACCTCACTGACACTGAAGTAAAAGTCTATCGAGGATTCAGCGAGGAATTGCTGGATTCGATGCATACGCTCGAATCCGGCATTTTTGATGACCCCTGGTCGCGTGCAACCCTGGCAGGCAAGTGTGAACATAAACATAACCTGCTGGGGTTAATCGCACTGGTTAACGACCAGCCGGCTGCCTTTAAAATCGGCTATGAATTTACCTCACGCCTGTACTACAGCTGGCTGGGCGGAGTCCTGCCTGACATGCGGCACCGCGGGCTGGCACTTCATCTCATGGATGTGCAACATCAGCTCGCCGCACAAATGGGCTACCAGGCCGTGCGTACCCATACCCACAACAAATTCCGCCAGATGCTGCTGCTTAACATCCGCTACGGATTCAATGTCGTCGGTGTGATCAACGACCGGACAGACGGTGAACCCACCATAGTGCTGGATAAAACCCTGCCCCAAAACAAGCCCGCATAAACCGCACGCCGCACACGCAACTCATAAAACCGGTAGATGCGCCGGAGGCTTATCTACCCTACAAACATCACAACCCACAACCCACAACCAACGTAGGGTGGATAAGTAACGAGCCCAAGCGAGTCACGCATCCACCACACACCCCACCAACACCCCATATCACCGGTAGATGCGCCAGAGGCTTATCTACCCT
>JAHDHK010000062.1:9055-25671 GCA_020631335.1 Chromatiales bacterium | reverse complement strand
GGGCGCACGAGAGGCGTGCCCGAAAAGCCCTGCGCTGCCTGCAGCTGCCCGAGCACTGTCGTTATTTCACTGGGTGAGTGCTCCATATCGAGCAGTAACCAGTCGTAACCGGCACCAGCCACGCACTCAGTTGCATAGTTACTGCAGAGACTGACCCACAGACCAAGCTGTGGCTGATTGGCGGCAATTGCACGTTTGAATGCATTTTGTGGCATCTGCATGATTGTGGCACTCTGATAAACTATTAGGGAATCATTGAGAGATACAATGATTACATGCACAGCAACCGGCAGCAATCTGAATCCCGGAAAGGTAAGAACGAGTGACAGCTAAAACCGAATTGAGTTACCCCGAAGCGCGTACCGAACTGGCAGCGGCGTTGCGGTGGGCGGCACGTTGCGGATTCAATGAGGGAGTGGACAATCACTTCTCTATTGCCGTGGCAGACGAAACCGGCAAGCTTGCGGGCAACCGTTTCCTGATCAATCCGTACGGCTGGCACTGGTCGGAAGTCACGGCAAGCTCTATGGTGCTGTGCGACGCCGACGGCACCGTGATCGAAGGCGATAACACCGTCGAAGATACTGCGTTCCATATCCACAGCCAAATACATCTGCACGCGCCCGATGCCGCCGTTGTCCTGCACACACACCAGCCTTACGCGACCGCCTTATCCCTGCTCAAAGACAACAAGCTGCAAATGTGCGAGCAGAATGCACTTGCCTTTCACGAACGAATTGCCTACGACAACGCCTACAACGGCCTGGCGTTAAGTGCCGAAGAGGGCAAGCGACTGGCAACCGTGATGAACGGCAAAGCAATATTGATGATGGCAGGTCACGGCGTCACTGTTACCGGCCCGAGCATGAAGGAAGCCTTTAACGATCTTTACTACCTGGAACGCGCTGCCATGTTTCAGGTAATGGCAAAATCCACTGGCGGAGACTTAATTGAAATACCTGCTGATGTCGTCAACATGACTGCAGCACAACAACAGTCCGAAATGAAAATTGTGGCAGAACGCCATTTCAGCGCCATATTACGCATGCTGGCAAAGCAGGAGCCGGACTATTTGACGTAGGGAACCATAACGGCTGACCATTGCCACCCACCGAGTGCGAATCAGATACATTGGTATAAAGCGGCAGTGATAAACAACACGTATTAAAGAACTTTGCGGTATTTGAAACTCGTTGTGCGTGTGTATCCCTCATGCGCATTTTCCGCGTATTTCACGTATCCAACATGCTCAAACAGTTGTTGATTTTCAATCAGCTCTACACGGGTTTCGATATCTACGCAGTTTCTGTTCATCGATGCAGCGTATTGTTCTACCGCCTGAATCAATTGCCTCGCTACGCCCTTACCACGGCTGGATAAGGATACCGCCAGCTTGCCAAGATACACGCTATCAGGTTGCATAGCGGCAAATACACACCCGATGATGTCAGTCTTCTTTAGCGCTATAAATAACTGTTCCTCTGCCACTTTGCGTATCAGACTTTTCAGATCAAGCCGGTGAATTGAAGAGGGAGGATCAACCCTGCCATCCATATAGGCGAATGACTCAAGCAGCAGAGCATGTACTTTGTTGTGTTGCGTGAAGCTGGCCGCATCCACCGCGTGCACCTGTATACCGAATGAACTTTCCATTGTATTAACCGTTCAATAAACGCTGACGATAATGCAGAAACAAAGCGGTTAACGCACCGATCAACATGCTGCTCCCGCTGATAATAAAAGCCGTTGAAAAAGTGCCGCTGACATCGATGACCCAGCCGCCAACAGCCGGCCCGATAAGTTGACCAATGGCGAACAAGGTGGTCACAAATCCAATAGCAATAGGGACCTGCGAACTTTTCACGTACTCTGACGTAGCTGCCACAATGGTGGCAAAAAGGCCACTGACTGTCAGACCAGATAGCAGGTAGTGAACGAGAAAGCCGCTTTCAGTTGGAAATACCACCGGCGTAAATGTCGCAACGGCTGCACCGGAAAAGCACAGAAACAATGTTGCCGGCCTGCCCGTGTAGTCTGATAAAGTTCCCCAGATCAAACCGGAAAACAGCGACAGCAATCCCCCCATAGAAGCCATAGCGCCAGCCGATTTTTCATCAATACCACTGCTCAACGCAAAGCTATACATAAACACGGTTTGCACAATGTAGGAAAAACCGATGATGAAATAACACGCGCCTGCAAGCCGAACCAATCGGGATCGATAAACTGATCCTGCCAATACGGCATCCGCCACACTGCCCCGGGGTGTAGCATCTGGATTTCTGAATAGAAAAAATCCGGTGACACCAACCAGAAACGCAACCACGGCGAAAAGCCCCCACACAACCCGCCATCCGTGCCCACTTTCGTTTGCTGCAATAAGCGGGATGACCAGCCCGCAGATAAAAACACCCAGGCCAATGCCGCTGTTGACCAGTCCGAGTACCAAACCGCGTCTCTCGGGAAACCAGCCGACAATATAAGTTATCACCGGTGTGTAAGTCAGCGCTGTACCGATACCCAGTATCACCATCCACAGCAGCAACACGGAATATCCATAAGTGGCTGACAACCCTGCGAACCCGACCACCGTAAGGCCAAGACCACAAAGAATGATCGACCGAGGACCATAGTGTCTCGTCAGATAACCCGCAGGCAATACCAGCAACAAATATCCTAATGACGTGGCGGTACCAAGGTTACCTGCCTGCTGAAATGACAAAGACAAATCATCGCGCATGAAAGGCAGTAACAGTCCATAGGACAATCTTGCAAGGGCCAGTGCCACCATACTGACTGCCATTGCCAGCGGAATATACACCCAGCGTTTAGACATTATGATCGTTTTCTCAGCCGGGTTTCATTTGTCGGAATTTTCAGGCACCGGTACCCGGTATAAGTCACAGGCAAACAGAAAAACAATGGAAACTTGCTGCTTCAATCCATGCAGACCCTTTTGCCGTAATAGTGTTGCCGGGCATTATTTTACAACACGACAAACGGCAGGGTGGCTATTTTCATTTCAGCAACCATGCTCAGTACAAGGTGTATACTCTGTATTGTCGGATTATAAACGGCAGCACCCATTAACTATCGACGCGCGGAAATTACGTGGCCACCCATAACAATCTACGACGCCTGATTATAGGAATCACATCCGCTTCGGGAACCGCTTACGGAATAAAAGCACTGCAGCTATTGCAGTCAACTGACATTGAAACACATTTAGTTATATCCAAACCAACGGCACTGACCGCTTCTTCCGAAGTGGATATGTCAGTAGATGATATAAAATCGCTGGCCGACAAAGTCTACCCGGTCGGTGATGTCGGCGCTGCAATCGCCTCGGGCTCCTTCAAAACCACCGGCATGCTGATCGCGCCCTGTTCAATAAAAACGCTCGGAGAAATCACATCGGGAGTGACATCAAACCTGCTGAGCCGCGCAGCCGATGTAGTTTTAAAAGAAAGAAGAAGACTGGTATTACTGCTCAGAGAAACCCCGCTGCATGCAGGGCATCTTAAGAACGCACTGGCCGCCACCGAAATGGGCGCCATTATCGCTCCACCGGTACCGGCATTCTATACAGACCCCAAAACCATCGATGACATTGTCACTCAAACCGTCGCCAGAGCACTGGATCTGTTTGACATTGACACCCCGACGATTAAACGATGGGGCGATCACTCTGCCACATCGTAAATTCCCTCTGCCAGGCAGCAGGTTGTACCGTCCTTGAACTGCAACATCGCTTAGCAGGATGTTCAACAACTACAGTGCCGGGTCTAAGGGTATTAATCTCCTCGTCAGAATGTTTATTGACTACCCGTAAACGCGCTTTTTCGTCAGAATTTGCCTGTTCAAACAGTCTCTCACAACGTTTCATCCCCTGAGTTTGCACTGACTACTGTGCTGTAAAGTAAATGTCACCATAGAGCGCCGAAGCTTTAAGCCCCGAGTTATCGGTATCAGTCATGAGTGCTACCGCATCGATAATTTTAAAGTCTTTACCAAAGGCACGCTTCAAATCCTCTCTGACATTGCGTTTTTCACTCACCCAGACGCCGGTGTCATCTTCAACACCACGCACAGCCAGCATTGCCGCATTCTTTGGCTGAAAAGCGTTGGGCCAGCTGGTTTCTTTACTCTGATTACTGGACCAAACATAATTCAGCGCGCGCGTTTTCCAGATCAAAGCTCCACCGGATTTAACCACATAAAGTCGTGCAACATAGTCATCTCCGGATTTTGATTGTTCATCAAGACCGGCTAGCCGATTATCTACCTTCCAGCTCCAGTTAAGATAAGGCGTTTTGGTTAAATCTATTTTCAGCTTTTTCCCGAGCCCCGACGCTGTTCCATCACTGTGAGCACGCAGCGCGTCTCTGCCGTCCTCGGCCACCAGCGAATACTCGGTCTTGCCGACGAATGATTTACTGTCCCAGTCATCTAAATTGTTTGCGCTGAAATTACTGACATTCAACTGAGATACAGCAAAGGCAATAGAACTGACAAGCGCGAGAGATAACACAATGGCGGAAGCTTTCAAGCAATTCATGAGCATACTGTAGTTGTTAAAGACAGAACTTTGGACCAGAAGTTAGCGAAAGCGTTCTGTGCATCGGGAAGCTGCTTATAAAACGTTAGAAATTTGTGATCAACGCCTGTGAGGGAATTATAAATCTATAGGTTTCAACGCTTTGCAAAAGCTATCTACCAGCATTGATCGACCCATTAATCACAAACCAGTAAATTTACCTGCTCACGATGACCAAGCCCCTTGCTGTTATCAATAAAATAGACAATTTCGGGCCTGAGCTGATACCAGTTTATTTTGCTGATTGCCTTTGCGATTTCCGGAGGTGCCTGTTTTCCGGTGACCGGAAATTTTTTTGAGTAGCATTGCACTATGTCTTCAATCAGGTCAGCCTCAACCCGCGTTACCACGCCTTCGAGCTGTATACCTTTTATTGCCGTCCAGTCGTTGTAGTCTTCCTGAATACTTGCCGACACCAGCGGATTATCTTTCAGGTTTTGTGCGTGTCGCGTGTGTGGTGCTGACAAGAACACCAGCGTGTCGCGATAGCGCGCATAGAATACCGGCGACACCCAGGGTGACTGGCCCCGGGATGTCGCCAGACAGAGAACACTGTGATTTTCCAGATACTGTATGGCATTGACGTCTGCATCAGACGATGACATGACAGTACCCGGAGTGATTATTTAGATACTCGGGCAGTCGTAATCAGCCGCGCAAAGCATCCAGAATTTCGTCTTCGAGATCTCCGCGGATCGCGAGCATCTCGCCGAGCCGGGACAGATCAGCCTTGAGTTCTTCCTGATCTTCAGCAGCACCATCAAAGCTTTCATATTTGTCGTTGAACTCGACCATCACGTCTGTGGTTTCACCGATACCGGGATACGCAACCTCAGCCGCTTCACGTACTGCACCACGACGCTCAGTCCCTTCGATAATGCGCTGGTACACAGTGAAGTGTCCCATGGCCAGATAATCCACCATCACGCTCAGCAGTTCCTGTAACGCAATCGGTGCGATGTCTTTTATGCCGTCAGCAGAGGTGAGTTCGGGTGAATTAACGCCGGCCAGACTGCAGTAGGCCAGCAGAGTCTTCTGCCGTTGTTGTTGAAGCGCTTCAAGAGTCTCACCCAGATCTTTTCTGCGTTCTTGTGTTTCGGTGGCTGCTGCTGACATGTAATTCACTCCGTTAAGGGGTTCAGGTATCGGATGTTTTGAGTGGGGTGTTCCCGACTTCACATCGCTGGTTGTTAACCATTTATTTGTTGTTGTGGGCTGAGTGTACATCGAATTAATCAACGAATAACACCCCGGAGATTTTTAAGACTCCGGTTCAAATTCAATGATAAGTGACGGAAAATCGTCATCATGAACGTACGTCTCACTCACGGCTTTTCCCTGCATTGAGATGCCAGCTTCATGGACTGTCTCTTTACTTCCCGATACCAGCGGATGCCACCACGCGAGACCACGCTTTTCTTTTACCCGCACGTAGGCACAGGACTCAGGCAGCCAATCAATGTCTTCAATGTTCTGTGCGGTAAGCGTTATGCACTCCGGGACGAGCGTTTTTCGGCGCCAATAATTTGTACATTGGCACGAATCGACGTCAAGCAACCGACACGACACCCTTGTATACCTAACCAAATGTTCATCTTCGGTAAGTATTTTTTGCAGACAACAGCGCCCGCACCCGTCACAAAGTGACTCCCATTCGTCCCGCGACATCTGTTCGAGCGTCTTGGTTTCCCAAAACGCCCGCTCATTACTCATGGATTCCTAGGCGCATTCCGCTGCTGCCTGGCGGTGATAATCAACCACTCTGTTTACCTCGTTTTTAGACCCGATGATCACGGGTACACGCTGATGCAGCGACGTTGGATTAATTTCCATGATTCGCTGGTTGCCGGTACTGGCAACCCCGCCGGCCTGTTCAACGATAAAGCTCATTGGATTTGCCTCGTATAGCAGCCTCAGCTTACCACCCTGCCCTTTGGCTGCCATACGTGCATCCATCGGATACATAAATATGCCGCCGCGACTCAGCAGACGATGAACATCGGCCACCATCGACGCCACCCAGCGCATGTTGTAGTTCTTGCCCAGCGGACCCGCCTCTCCGGCGAGGCACTCATCAATATACCGCTTTACCGGGGGCTCCCAGTGCCTGCTGTACGACTGATTAATAGAGTATTCGTTACTGTAGTCAGGAATTTTCATATCCGGTTGCGTCAGCACAAAATCGCCGGTGCTGCGATCAAGCGTGAAACCGTTGACCCCGCGGCCGGTGGTCAGCACCAGCATGGTCGAGGTGCCATAGAGACAATATCCGGCACACACCTGCTTTACCCCTGACTGCAAAAAATGCCTGTCTTCAACACTGGTCTCACCGTCAGGCATTTCCAGAATCGAAAAAATGGTGCCGACCGACACATTGATATCAATATTGGATGATCCATCCAGCGGATCAAATGTGATCAGATACTTTCCACGCGGATAGACATCGGGGACCGGCAGACAGTGATCCATTTCCTCGGATGCCATACCAGAGAGATATCCACACCATTGCGTCGATTCTATAAAGAGTTCATTCGATAGAATGTCGAGCTTTTTTTGCTGCTCACCCTGCACATTCTCGGAATCCGCGGCCCCCATCGCCTGACTGGACAGCTGGCCATTACCGGTCAGGTAGGCAATTCGCTTACACGCAGCAAGCACTTCCAGCAACAGACCGGTCAGCTTGCCGCTGGAAAAAGGATGGCTTCTTTGTTCCTCGGATATAAATTTGTAAAAACTGGTGCGCTGTGACATTTAATCCTCACGATAATTCAAGCAACCGACTCCTGCAGCGGTTGGTACTTGTTCTTTTCGGCCGTCGTTTTCAGACAGCCATCACTGACCCGGTTCCCGCTTGCTTAACGGTTTTAGCCATAAGCAAGTGTGATTTGTTTGAAAACCCTGATCTGAGGCCTGAATTCCGCGCAATATGCTCGCCATAGCGTCCCGAATTGTGCTCAGATTTCCACCATATCGAAATCTTCGCGACCTGCACCACAATCCGGACAAGTCCAGTCAGCAGGCACATCCTGCCAAAGTGTACCGGCAGCCAGCCCTTCTTCCGGCGCACCCACCTCCTCATCGTAGATCCAGCCACACACCACACACATGTATTTTTTGTAAATAGTTGTCATTCGCCTGCCAACCGAGTGCTGTCATTCAAATCGCCACGATAACAGGCAACCGCAGAAAAAAACCAAACTCGTGCGCGACCGGGAACAACAAAGCATCAGATGTGCAGCGAACGCGCCCGAATCGTTCCATCGCCATAGCGGCACACTGCTGTTCTGGGCCAGCGACGCCACAGAGGTTATTATGTAGCGCAGCAGATCAACCGCGAATTCGAAATCGCAGCAACATCCTTAAAGCGTACCTGCCCGCTCAGGGTAAAATGGTCAGGTTTACGTTCTCACGTCAATCACCACACTAACCGGGGGCCACGTTGTCCAGCTCACAAAATTTATTTTCCGACGCGCAGCGACACATTCCCGGCGGCGTTAATTCACCTGTCCGCGCTTTCAAAAGCGTCGGCGGTACGCCACTGTTTATCAGCCGCGCCGAAGGGTCATACTTGTTTGACAGCGAAAACAAGCGCTATATCGACTACATCGGTTCCTGGGGACCGATGGTAGCCGGCCACTCACACCCGCGCGTGATAGACGCAGTCAAAAACGCGATTGGAAACGGCTTAAGCTACGGCGCACCCACTGAAATCGAAACCCGCATGGCGGAGAAAGTCTGCGAGCTGGTTCCCTCGATGGATATGGTGCGTATGGTGAGCTCGGGCACCGAAGCCACCATGAGCGCAATACGACTGGCTCGTGGTTACACCGGTCGCGACAAAATCATTAAGTTTGAAGGATGCTACCACGGCCATTCCGACTGCCTGTTGGTCAATGCCGGGTCAGGCGCACTGACACTAGGCGTCCCCAGCTCCCCGGGAGTTCCGGCCTCGGTTGTGGAGCATACCCTGACGCTGACCTTCAACGACAACGAAGGCGTAAAAAAGCTTTTTTCCCAAATCGGCGAACAGATAGCAGCCATTATCGTTGAGCCGGTTGCCGGCAACATGAACTGCATTCCACCGGCCCCCGGCTTTCTGGAAACACTGCGCACATGCTGTGATGAGCACGGCAGCGTGTTGATATTCGATGAAGTGATGACAGGCTTTCGCGTTGCACGCGGTGGTGCGCAGGAACACTATGGTGTGACACCGGACATGACCGCTCTGGGAAAAATAATAGGAGGTGGTATGCCGGTGGGCGCCTTTGGCGGTAAAAAAGAAATTATGCACCACCTTGCACCACTTGGCCCGGTGTATCAGGCTGGTACGTTATCCGGTAACCCGGTTGCCATGTCTGCCGGACTGGCAACACTCAGTCTACTCAGCGAACCGGGCTTTTACGATACCCTGAGCAGTAAAGCCGGAACATTGTGTGAAGGACTTGAAACTGCCGCCAGAGACTGCGGCGTCGCGCTGACCACCAATCAAGTGGGTGGGATGTTCGGCTTTTTCTTCACCGAGCAAAAAGTATCAAACTTCTCTCAGGTTACCGCTTGTGATGCGAACAAGTTCAATGCGTTTTTTCATCACATGCTGGAACAAGGGGTATACCTGGCACCTTCTGCATTTGAAGCGGGCTTTATCTCTATTGCTCACAGCGAACAGGATATTGCAAACACTGTAGAGGCCGCTTCCACAGCCTTTAAAAAACTCTCATAACAACGGCGCACATTATGGCAACGGGTACTCATGAATATGTCGATGACGAGCGCAATGCCGCCATTCGCATAGATATAGATGGAAAACTTTATCCGCGAGACAAAGCCAAAGTGTCAGTGTTTGACAGCAACTTTGTCCTGGGTGACGGAGTCTGGGAAGGGCTGCGACTGCATGAAGGTAAACTGATTTTTCTGGAGCAGCATCTCGAGCGGCTATGGGAGGGCAGCAAAGCCCTCGATTTTGACCCGGGCATTACCCGTGAAGAACTGACCAAGCGACTGTACAAGACAATCAAAGCCAACAACATGGTGACGGATGTGCACATCAGGCTTATGGTGTCACGCGGTATAAAAGCAACGCCCTACCAGGACCCGAGAGTCACCATCAGCCAGCCGACGATTGTTATTATTCCAGAGTACAAGACACCCAAACCCACTACGCTGACCAAAGGCGTGTCGCTCTTTACCGTGCATGTACGAAGGGGCAACCCGGACATACAGGACCCGCTTATTAACAGCCATTCAAAGCTGAACTGTATTATCGCCTGCATACAGGCAACCAAAGCCGGCGCTGATGAAGCCCTGATGCTTGACCCGCATGGTTTTGTAGCAACGTGCAACTCGACGCATTTTTTTATTGTAAAAAAAGGCGAAGTCTGGACCTCCAGCGGTAACTTCTGTCTGCATGGCATTACCCGCGGCAATGTGATTGATCTTTGTGAATCGAATGGTATACCTGTTCGTCAGAAAACATTCAGCCTGACCGAAACCTACAGCGCGGATGAAGCGTTTGTCACCGGCACATTCGCCGGCATTGCACCGGTTCGATCTATAGACGGACGAACCATCGGTAACGGCAAGCGTGGCAAGTTGACTAAAAAACTGCAAAGCCTGTATCTGCAACTTATCGACAGTGAAGCTGGTGTTACCAGAGTCTGAAACCGTGTCGATAAAACGTATCGCAATGTGGTCCGGGCCGCGCAACATTTCTACCGCAATGATGCGCGCCTGGGAAAACCGTGAAGATACCTTTGTTACTGACGAACCTTTCTATGCCTGCTATTTGAATGACACAGGGATTGAGCACCCGGGTCGCGAGCAGGTCATCTCATCGCAGTCAGTCGAATGGGAAACAGTCATCAACGACTGCATAAGTTCACAGCACGGAACCAACGCGATCCATTATCAAAAACACATGACGCAACATATGCTGAGCCATCTCAGGCTTGACTGGCTCGACAATCTGATCAGCGTTTTCCTGATCAGATCACCGGCAGAAGTGATCGCATCCTACGCTAAAGCCCGCCCCGATCTGACAGCCGAAGATATCGGCTTTGCCCAGCAGCTGCGTTTATATCAACACGTAAAGCAACACATTCACAGCGAACCGCTGGTCATCTCCACGGAGCAGGTATTGACGAATCCGCGCTTATGCCTTGAAAAAATCTGCGACTATTGTCAGGTAGATTTCAGTGACTCCATGCTGCAGTGGCCAGCCGGCAGTCGTGCAAGTGACGGCGTGTGGGCGCCGTGGTGGTACAGCAACGTAGAGAAGTCGACCGGCTTTTCACCGTATCAAAAAAAGCAGATAACGCTTGATCA
Organism: Chromatiales bacterium; assembly: GCA_020631335.1. GTDB lineage: Bacteria > Pseudomonadota > Gammaproteobacteria > Granulosicoccales > Granulosicoccaceae. The sequence goes on along the minus strand of JAHDHK010000062.1, from coordinate 14,753 downwards.
AAACCAACAGCAGATTGCCGATCGATGCGAACCTTTCTATCAGGCTATGCTTGAGCAATCGAATTAACACCATAACACCGGAAAAATCATGAGTGAAATCACCACTGAAATTAAAGATCGTATCCTTATAATTACGCTGAACCGGCCAGAGGCCATGAACGCCATCAATAAGGCGCTGTCCGTCCAGCTGGCATCGGCACTGGACGAGCTCGATACTAACGATTCACTATCGGTTGGCATTCTCACTGGCGCGGGGCGCGGATTCAGTGCCGGCATGGATCTAAAAGAGTTCGTAGACTCAGGCCTGCCGACGGCAGATGATCGTGGCTTCGGTGGCATTACTGAACGTGGCAGTAAAAAACCGCTGATTGCAGCCGTAGAAGGATTCGCACTGGCAGGCGGACTGGAAGTCGCTCTCTCTGCTGATCTCATTGTTGCGGCAAAAGGCGCAAAATTCGGTATCCCCGAAGTCGGTGTCGGTCTGTTTGCCGCTGCGGGCGCATTATTGCGGCTGCCAAGAGTGTTGCCGTACTCACAGGCAATGAAAATGGCACTGACCGGCAAACCCATTCTTGCAGAGCAGGCTTATGAATTCGGTCTGGTGGCCGAGCTCACAGAAAAGGGTGAAGCCCTGAACCAGGCCATAGAACTGGCCAACACCATTGCTAAAAATGCCCCGCTCGGACTGGCCGCATCCAAAGAGATCATCCGGGAAATGCAGGGCCGCACTGAATCGGAGTTCTGGCAATACCAGCAGGCACAGGTCGACAAAGTCTTTAACAGTGAAGATGGTGTTGAAGGCGCGACTGCTTTTGCAGAAAAACGCGCCCCGAACTGGCGAGGCGTATAACTTTCACTCACACTCCGATGGCAATGCAGTCATCGGAGATTATCCTTACTGATGACTGATAAACAAACGACAACACCGGCCTCAGGCTGCACCGGCATATTCGAGTAGATCAAGTACTTCATTCAACGGTAGTAACAACCCGGCTGCGTGTTTATTTTTATTGTGGTCAGCGGCTACCTCGCAGGGATGTTGATAATAATCATAACCGGCCAGCGCACTGATTAACCAGTAACACGGTGCGATATGCGCACCATAAAACTCTATTATTTTTGTACCGGGTGAGCAATATACAATATTGGCAAACCCAGCCCCGTGCACACCGGCTATAACGCTGGCCGATGAAAACAATTGCGCCTGTTCGACTACAGTTAACTTTTCCGGATACATCACCTCAAACCCGCAGTCTTCAAAAAAGGCCTCAGCGACGCTTGAGTTTTTCAATGTTCTACCGGCAGAGGCAGCAGGGTCACGATTAATAAATAATTTTCTATTCCCATTTACCGGCTTATCCACACCCATTTTATTTCTCAGCGCAGCCGGCAGCCACTGCCCCATGGTGTAACCCATTTTATTATTGAGGAACGGAACTACTAATTCATCTGCTTCTATATAAGGAGATGATGTTTCAGTTTGTACTATCTGGTCAGCGCTTATGCCAAAACACTTTAATAACTGCAGCGCAAAATCTGCATCAGCTCTGGACACAACAATATAATCAGAAGACTGAATGACATACCCGGATGCTTCTAGCAAAAGCAGCTTGGGAATAATATCGGTAGTCCAATGGTAAAAATTGTGGGCGCCCTTCGCACCAATGACTATCGCACGACCGTGAATTTTGCGTGGTTCATGATGCCGCTGCATCAACTCCACCAACACCGGACACCCGACAGTATGTTGTTGCAACTCCACACCGCCACTGTCCTTAACCACCAGGTTCAGATCATCATGCCACAGGCTGCCATTTTGTATGGAGTCGACAAAACATTCATCGGATGTCAAACGGGTCGGCGCGAATGCTGCGCTGGCAGCAATTTTACCGGGCTCAGGCGCATTAACATTTTCAGGAGCATGAACCTGGTGCCTTACATATTGCGCACTGTCAGCAGCTGACACAGACGCTGGAATTGTCCCTAAATATCCATCTGGAAAATCATTGCGGTAAAACCTGTCGGCGTCGGCTTTTTTGTTCTGCTCCGCGAACAGGTCTCCCAGAAGCTTGTACGCCAGTGCACACGAGGGGCGCAACTTCAGTGCCGCACACAATTGTTCTTCGGCAAGGCTAAAACGCTTTTGTTGCAGACTTTGTCTGGCAGCAGCACAGAGAGAAACAGCATTCTTGTGGTCTATTACAAAAGCCGTAGCGTGATGAGTCATAAGCGACACTTTGTCAGATGAGGCGTACCGAAAAGTCAGATAACGCGATATTAAGCGTTATATAATAAGATAATTTACAGCGCGACACGCCTCTCTCTGCGGACCTGCCGGACAGTAGAGCCGGACGCCACCAGAGTGCGCCCAGCGTGTACCTCATGCCAACCCCGAGCTGCATTAAAACTATGGTTACCAGGCAACTGCGGATCGCTTTATTTCCAGTCGTACTGATCATCTCTGCCTGCCAGTCACAGAATCTGTCACCGTTCACCAGCGATGGATGCAGTGCATTCCCTGATGGCACGCTTCAGCACAAAGATCTCTGGCTGCAATGCTGCGAACAACACGACCTTGCCTACTGGCAGGGAGGCTCTTACGATCAGAGACGGCAAGCTGACCTAAATCTCAGAGAATGCGTCTTCAGTGTCGGGCAAGAGAAACTAGCACAGCTGATGCTGGCGGGCGTAAGAGTGGGAGGCACCCCTTTTTTACCGACTTCCTTTCGATGGGGCTACGGCTGGCGCTATCCCAGAGGGTATCGACTACCCAACGAGGAAGAAAAAAATCAGATCGACCAACTACTAAAGGAAATCGACAACTGACTTTTCCCTCAACTCTAAAAAATTCCAAGATCACCGCACCTTTGCACGGCCAACTACTGCCTTTCCCGCTCGAATGTCCTGCATGATAATTCGTGTTTGTTTTGCCACCGGACAATAACGTCTCTGTGCCCGAATACTCTATCGTAAGCCGCCATCGGCAGGGGACAATGTAAAGCTAGCCAGTCCCGTAAAATCTCCGCTCCTCCTCTTTCACTCAATCGGTTGACATAGCCGGCATCCCCATCCAACTGAACTAAGACGGCAGTCTCTTGCTCTGTGATAACCATTGCCCTCGCACCGGTAACACATGTATTTCGGCTGTCGTAGTATGATGAGAGCCAAATTGCAGCACTGTCGGCACTGCATATTCCAGCACCCAAACACGTAAGGGCGCAAAAAATGAAATATTTACATGCTCGCATTAGAAGGATGGTCGAAACATTGATTGAGTAGTGGAGGTGTACATCCAACGCAATTCCCAGTCAAGCAACCAACTCTGAAAACATACTAAACGCAATATATTCTGGTATTTTCACTTACTAAAAAAGATTTGTTCCATTGTAGATGCAGACGACGCTCTATTTCTCAAATCGATACGACATCAACTTGCTAGTCGCGCTTTACAACTACATACTGGCCAAGCAATAGACATACTATAAGCGGAGTGATCAAGTGACACGGAAAATTGCCCAAGCTATCCTCGGGAGCGCCTTTCAAAAACTGTCTCTTGTAGCAACGCTATTGGTTTGTTATCAGGTACAGGGTGCTTCGTCACACTTTACAGAGGTTGTCACCGGGACCGCTAGTACACCCATTAGTTCTGTAAGCGGCACAGCAACCGCCACTGCCGGTGTTGCTGCTGTCAACTTAACTATACGCGACGAGGACCTGGGGTATTACTGGAACGGTGAAAATTTCCAGTTTTTGCCAGATCAGGTCCAGGCCGACTTATCTGGCTCAGGCAGCACTGTGAACTGGAGTTACAACTTCCCGGAAGCGCTGGCAGCCGGTGAATATTCCGTCAATTCGGTCGCTGTTGATAACAACGGAACGACACAATTACCACCGACCGTTCAACAGTTTACTGTATCCGAAGAATTTGTCAGCACTGGTAACGGCATGTGGGGTGCAGTAATCCAAACACCTTCGATTCCGGTGGCAGCTGCCAACCTCCCGGATGGAAAAATCCTTACGTGGGCAGCCTACAAGGTTGACGACTATAAACCAGCCACCGGAGATTTCCAGCAGACATACACTACTATTTTGGATCCTGCCAACGGCCAGTCAACGCTGCGTCTCGTTGATGAAACAGATCACGATATGTTCTGTATGGGTGCCAATATCCTCGAGGACGGCAGAGTTCTCATGAATGGCGGCAATAGCCACGGCCAAACGAGCATTTTTGACGGAAGCAGCAACAATTGGATCTCAGATGATCCGATGAATATCCCTCGCGCCTACCAGGGAAACGCCATGCTTGAAGATGGCAGGATCCTTACCTTGGGTGGTTCCTGGAAGTTCAGCGCGTTGTGTCGCGGCCAAACCGAAGTAACGAGCGAGTGCATTGATAAAACTGCCGAAGTTTGGGATTCTGAAACTGGCTGGAGCATACTCTCGGGGATTCCAGCCGACCCATTGACCACAGACGATGTGAACGGCATTTTCCGCTCCGACAATCACATGTGGTTATTCAGCATTCCCGGTGGCAAGGTATTGCATGCTGGCCCATCAAAAAAAATGCATTTGCTCGATGTTAGCGGAAACGGATCAATCACATCAGCAGGCAATCGAGCAAACGATGCGGATGCTATGAACGGCAATGCGGTGATGTACGACGTTGGCAAAATTTTAACCACAGGAGGTGCACCCGATTACGAAAACGATGATGCGACTACCAACGCAGTTGTCATTGAAGCCAATGGAAACTCTGTTACTGCCAGAAGCGTTGATAGCATGGTTTCGCCTCGTGCGTACCACAATAGCGTTGTATTGCCAAATGGCGAGGTCATTGTCGTTGGCGGGCAGGCATATCCTGTGCCGTTTTCAGATGCCCAGTCTGCAATGACACCTGAACTGTGGAATCCCGTTTCAGAAGACTTCCGCGAGTTAGTGCCAATGGCAGTTCCCAGAAATTATCACAGTGTGGCATTACTTACACAAGACGGAAAAGTACTAGCGGGTGGCGGAGGGCTTTGCGGGACCGCTTGCAGCAGCAATAAAAATCATTCAGATGTGGAAATTTTTTCTCCACCATACCTTTTCGATAGCAGCGGTAATCCAGCCACGCGCCCAGTGATCTTTTCAGCACCGAGTGAAACCACCTACGGCAGCTTAATCAATGTACAAACAAACTCTGCCGTACATTCTCTGGTGTTAATCAGAGCATCGGCAGTAACGCATTCGGTAAACAATGCGCAACGTAGAATCCCGCTAAAGTTCACCCGATCATCCTCCTCCAGCAACCTCGCTGCAATTCCCAACGACTCCGGAAATGTTATTCCAGGCAACTATATGTTGTTTGCCCTAAACGCTGACGGAGTTCCAAGCAAAGCAACTACTATCAACGTCAGGCACAATCCTTCGATCCTGGATTCAGATGGCGACAGCACACCTGATGTAAATGATTCTTACCCGTTTGACCCGGACAATGACATCGACGGTGATGCGATAAGCGGTCATGTAGACAACTGTCCAACTATAAGCAATCCTGATCAATCAGATCTTGATAACGATGGCATTGGCGATGCCTGCGACTCCACTGATGATCGACCTGATACCACGCCTCCCACCGCTACCATCACCAATCCCGCGACTCAGGGCAGTGAGCTCAATCCTTCCCCAACACTTAATGGCACCATCACAGACAACGACG
>JAHDHK010000062.1:0-8955 GCA_020631335.1 Chromatiales bacterium | reverse complement strand
CTGTCCCTGCTGGCAACCCGCAAACCGCACAGTGGTCTCTTGACACTAACCTGCCTATCGGTGGCTACACCATGATTGCTTACCCCTTTGATGCCGTGGGCAACTATTCCGACGACTCAAAACTCTCCAGAGCTTTCTCTGTAAATCCCCCGGATATCACTGCACCCACCGCTACCATCACCAACCCTGCGACTCAAGGCAGTGAGCTCAATCCTTCCCCAACACTTAATGGCACCATCACAGACAACGACGGTGGCTCAGGCATTCAGCGACTGGCGATCGCTATTTACAGCAGCAACACCGGCTCTTTTGTTGATCTCGATGGCAATGCCGTCAACTCATGGACCGCATTCAACGCCTCTGTCCCTGCTGGCAACCCGCAAACCGCACAGTGGTCTCTTGACACTAACCTGCCCATCGGCGGCTACACCATGACTGCTTACCCTTTTGATGCCGTAGGTAACTACTCCGTTGACAACAAGGTTTCCAGGACATTCTCTGTACAAACGCCTGATTTGTCGCTGCTTCCTACAACATACTAAAACAGAAACTAGTCGGCAGCAAAACCACAAGAACTTTCGTTTATTAAAACAACGACTCCAAACGACTGTTAACCCGAATCTCTGCCACCACGGCCTCGTTGGGCAGCGCCAATGCGTAAGCGACCGTTTCAGCGATAGATTCGGGAGGGATTTTGAATTGACCAGCAGGTGTTTGCACGTCTGCCACCATGTCGGTATCAACCAGCCCCGGGCAAATGGACGTCGCACGTAACCCGCTTGCCCAGCCATCCTGTCGTATTGCATGAGTCAGTGCTATCGAAGCATGCTTTGAAGCACAGTAACCCAGGATACCGGCACTCATGACTCTGACCCCGGACAGCGAAACAATGTTAATTACCCGTCCGTTGCCTGCACGCTTTAACTCAGGCAGCGCTGCACGAACCAGTCGCAGCGGCCCTTTGAAGTTGACTGACCACATGGCATCGATGTCTTCTTCACTTCCGTCTTCAAGACCGGCCTGATAAATCACACCGGCATTCAGAATCAGACCGTCAATGCGGCCGAACTTCTCTTGCGTGGCCGTAGCCCACGCAGCTGAATCGGTTTTACTCAATGCATCCCAACGATGGACCAGTACATCGGGCCCGATGATATCTTCAGGTATCGAATCCGGATCACGTGCCCCGAGGCTTAAACGATAACCGTGGTTCAACAAGCTGCGCACTGTGGCTTTTCCGATGCCGCGATTCGCACCGGATATCATGATTACTCTGCCTTGCGGACTTAACATTTTTCCTCCCCGGGAGATTAACCCGATGTTTCGCTATTCGAGCTCACCGGCGGCGAATTCGATAAATGATTTGATAATTCTTACTTCGCTTCTTTGCGACAGATAAAACAGAGACTCCTGCATTGTCAGTCTGGCGTCACTGATGTCATATTTGCGCAGGCGGTCGTCATTTCCAAATTCGGCTTCAGACACAAAGCCTACACCGGCACCGGTGCCAATGATCTCGCGCATCGCCTCCCGTCCTTCCACCTCCATCACCACGTTCAATGTCAGTTGCCGACGCCTTGCTTCGCGCTCTACCAACTCACGTGTTTTGGAACCCTTTTCTCTCAGCATAACTGGCATTGCACAGAGCTCTGATAATCTGAGCCTGCGGCGCTTTGCCGGCAGGTAGCCTTTTGCCGCCACCGCCACAATCGCTGTGGCACCGAGGTCAAGCCGCTTAAGGTCCGCTCCCGGCCCGATACCGCCGCCAATCGCCAGGTCCGCCCGGTAAGCGCGCAACTGTTCCAGCATGTCTTCGGTATTGGACGTTTTCAACGTAACAAACACCTCGGGAAACTGCTGCCGGAACCGACTTAACACACTGGAAATATGGGTGGCCGAATCGACAATAATGCGCAGCTCCCCTTCAACAGTGGTACGTTTCTCGACCAGATAGTCAGTTATTTCCTGCTCCACCTCAAACAGGCGGGTAGTGAGATGAAACAGTTGTGTACCCGCTTCAGTCAGGAATACCCTTTTCTTTTCACGGCGAAACAACAGCACGTCATGCGCCTGCTCCAGCCTTCGAACCTGCTCTGACAAAGCAGGTTGCGTCAGAAACACCCGCTCGGATGCTCTGGAGAAACCGCCATACAACGCAACACTATGAAACGCTTTCAATCCCCGATAACTCAAATTACCCTCCGAAGCAGTTCATAGGAATATCTTATAGATTAATCCATATTAGTAATTTTACATATGGTTGATCCGGGCCGACAATACCGATTTACGAATCAGGTAATCACAATGGCAATAGAGCCGAGCATCGAAGTCAATGGCCGCACCTATCCCGCCCCTAAATCGCCGGCAGTGGTGATTTGCCTCGACGGTTGTGAGCCTGCCTATCTGGACGAGGCAATCGATGCCGGGCTGATGCCCCATCTGAAGCGTATCCGTCAGGCGGGAACCGACCGCCTTGCCCACAGTGTTATTCCCTCGTTCACCAACCCGAACAATTTATCAATCGCCACCGGGCAACCACCGGCAGTTCACGGCATTTGCGGCAACTACCTCTATGATCCGGACACCGGCGAAGAAGTCATGATGAATGACATTCGATTTCTGCGTGCGCCGACTATTTTCAGCCGTTTCCAGCAAGCAGGTGCAACGGTGGCTATTGTCACCGCTAAAGACAAGCTGAGAGCACTGTTAGGCGCTGAACTTAAACTGGAGGCAGACGGCACCTGTTGTTTTTCTGCTGAACGCTCGGCAACCACCTCACTGGACGAACACGGAATGGAAAAGGCGGCAGACTGGCTCGGTATGGGGCAACCGGACGTCTATTCAGCAGAGCTTTCAGAGTTTGTTTTTGCCGCCGGTGTAAAACTGCTGCAGGAGCGCAAACCCGACCTGATGTATCTCACCACCACGGACTACATTCAACACAAGCATGCGCCCGGCGATCCGGTCGCCAATCGATTCTATGAAATGTTTGACCGCTACCTCGGTCAGCTGGACGAAATGGGGGCGGCTATTGTGACAACCGCTGATCATGGCATGAAGCCAAAACACAAGTCCGATGGCTCGCCCGATGTTATTTATGTACAAACCATACTCGATGAGATCTGCGGTGCAGGAAATGCACGCGTCATTCTGCCGATAACAGATCCATACGTTGTACACCACGGTGCACTGGGCTCTTTTGCCACCGCTTACCTTCCGGCTTCGGCTGATCATCAAGACATCATCTCTAACCTGTCAGCACTCGACGGTATGTTGCTGGTTATCAGCAAAGCAGACGCAGTTAAAAGATTTCAATTACCTGACGATCGTATCGGCGACATTGTGATGATCTCGGATGAAAATATCGTGATCGGCACCAGTGAAGAGGGGCATGATCTGGCCGCACTGAACGAACCACTGCGCTCACATGGCGGACTGACAGAACAGGTCGTTCCGTTTATTGTGAATAGATCAATCGATGTACCAGCAGCACCGGAACTCAATAATTTCGACGCAATATTCTATGCAACCACTGCCGCGAGTCAGTAATTGCATTGGATTGACTAATAAAGCACTACCGGCACCACAACACTTCAGATACTGAAATTTCGGATAACCATGACCCAATCAACACTCAAAGCCAACAACCTGGAAGTACGCCACGAAGGCATGAGAATCGGCGGTGAAAAGGTTTTTACCGATGATGTCATCGAAGTGTACTACCCCTACACCGAAGAATGTGTCGGTACCGTCCCCGCCGGCAAAGCTGAACACGCAGCGAGAGCTTTCGAGATCGCCGCTGGCTATCGCTCGACACTCACAAGGTTTGAACGCCAGAAAATATTACTAAGAACAGCCGAGCTTATCGGAGAGCGTCGCGAAGAAATTGCATTGTGGCTGACGCTGGAACTGGGCATCAGTCAGCAACATGCATTATACGAGGCCGGTCGCGCCTGTGATGTCTTTACCTTTGCCGGTCAGATGGCGATTGTCGATGATGGACAAATTTTCTCATGCGACCTGACGCCTCATGGCAAGCACAGAAAGATCTACACCAAACGCGAACCAGTCAGAGCGATATCAGCGATAACACCATTCAATCACCCGCTAAACATGGTGAGTCATAAAATAGCGCCGTCTATTGCAACCAACAACTGCCTGGTTTGTAAGCCCACTGAGCTTACGCCACTGACGGCAATCACTCTCGCAGACATCCTCTACGAAGCGGGACTACCGCCGGAGATGTTTCAGATCGTCACAGGCTTACCTCAGGACATTGGCGATGAAATGGTTACTAACGAGCATATTGATATCATCACTTTTACCGGCGGGGTACCGGTTGGCAAGATGATCGCAGAAAAAGCAGGGTATAGACGTTCGGCGCTCGAACTTGGCGGTAACGATCCGTTAATTGTACTAAACGATTTAGATGACGACGATCTCGACAAGGCAGCAACCATTGCCGTGGCCGGCGCAACCGGTAACTCCGGGCAGCGCTGCACTGCAGTGAAACGCATTCTGGTACAGGAGTCAGTCGCCGATGCGTTCGTGCCAAAAGTGCTGGAGAAGGCAAAAGCGCTTAAATACGGCGATCCGATGGATCCTGAAACACAACTGGGTTGTATCATCAGTGCCAGTGCAGCTGAACTTTTTGAACAGCGCGTCTATGACGCTGAAAAAAAAGGCGCAAAGATTCTTTACCATCCTGCGCGTGAAGGTGCATTGCTCCCGCCGATAGTCGTGGACCATGTTCCGCACGACTGTGAACTGGTTATGGAAGAAACCTTCGGCCCTATTGTGCCCATCGTTCGCGTACCCGACGACGACACCACGGTAATGAAGATATCCAACAGCACCGAATTCGGACTGTCATCGGGAGTCTGCACCAATAACCTGCACCGGGCGATGGCATTTATTGAAGGGTTGGATGTGGGCACGTGCAACATTTGGGAGCAGCCCGGGTACCGCATTGAAATGTCGCCATTCGGTGGTGTCAAAGACAGTGGCAATGCCGTCAAAGAAGGCGTGCTGGAGGCAATGAAATTTTTTACCGTGGTAAAAACCTACTCACTGCCCTGGCCTTCTTAAGGGTAGTCGCCAATCACTGTCAATGTAACGCTGCCACACTGAAGATCGAGCAGAGATGAGTATAAAACTCACACATACAGAGGGAGAATCCAACACCTCTGCAGTGCGTGCTCTCTGGAAAGACACAGCAAACCAACCTGAGTCTGCACCGCTACTTAAGCGTGACAGCGATGCATTTTTGCATCAGAGTTTGTCGAGCCCGTGTGTTTCAACGATAAAAAAAGCTGAAGGCAGCTGGATTGAAGATCATGACGGTAACCGATACCTCGACTTCCACGGCAACTCGGTTCATCACATCGGCTATGCTCATCCGAGACTGATTGCAGCACTGAAAAAGCAACTGGATGATCTCACTTTTGCACCGCGCCGCTTTACCTGCGAACCCGCAGTAGAACTAGCAGAGGCACTTGCTGCCAGAGCACCGGCTGAACTTTCCAAAGTGCTCTTTACCACTGGTGGTTCCGATGCCAACGAGGTTGCGCTGAAAATCGCACGCGCGGCTACAGGCCGATTTAAAACCATCTCTTTCTGGGATTCTTTTCACGGCGCAGGGTTCGGCAGTGCCAGCGTCGGTGGTGAAGCGACATTTCGTTCACACATTGCCGGCCCCCTGTTACCGGGAAGTGAACACGTGGCGCCGTTTTCCTGTTATCGCTGTCCTTACGGTCACAGCGGACCTGATGTATGCTGCCTGGCCTGCGCCAATATGGTTGACTATGTATTGCAACGCGAAGGCGATGTAGCGGCGGTCATTGCAGAGCCCATGCGTGCTGTACCTGTAGTACCTCCCGCCGGTTACTGGAAAGCCGTCAGGGAGGCTTGCCATCGGCACGGCACACTACTGATTATGGATGAAATTCCAACCGGACTCGGCAAGACCGGCCGCATGTTCGCTTTTGAACACGATGAAATTATTCCCGACATTGTCACGCTGGGCAAAGCGCTCGGCGGCGGCGTACTGCCGCTGGCAGCCTGTATTGCACGTGCAGATCTCGATGTCTGTGGTGATTTTGCTATCGGTCACTATACACATGAAAAAAACCCGTTAACCGCACGCGCTGCACTAACCACACTGCAGATCATCGACGATGAAAACCTGGTAGAACGCGCTGGTCAACTGGGCCACTATGCCATCGATCGATTAAAAGGCTCACTGCACAGCTGCCCTATCGTTGGCGATGTTCGCGGACGAGGCATGTTGTTCGGTGTGGAAATCGTCGAAAATAAAGAAAACAAAAAACCGAATAATCAATTGGCCGAACGTATCTACTACGAATGCCTGGCACAGGGCTTGAGCTTTAAGATTTCACAGGGCTGTGTACTGACACTTTCTCCGCCGATGAACATTGAGCGCAAAGATCTGGATCATGCGCTGACCATAGTAGAAAGCGCTGTCCGAAACACTGACCTCGAACAGTGCGACCGCGGATGAAAATCGTACGCACCGATGCCGAAATCAGCACACCTCATCTCGATCAGCAACTGGTTGAGCTTGGTCATGAACTGATATTGTTGTCGGACGATACTACCGAGCAGGCATTTCACAACGCGCTTCGCGACGCCGATCTGCTGCTGATGTGCTATCGCAAAGTTACTGAAGCATGCCTGAGCAATGCAGCAAAACTCAAAGGCATTGTTAAATACGGCGTCGGTATCGACGCCATTGATATCGCAGCGGCCAAAGCGCGTAACATCGTGGTGGTTAACATTCCCGACTACGGTGCAGAAACCGTTGCGGAAGGCGCGTTTACGTTGCTTCTGGCACTGGCAAAAAAACTGATCCCACTGGACAGGCAGATGCACAGGGAAGGCTGGGCCTGGCCGGAACCACAATGGATGGGTAGTGACATCGCCGGAAAAACGGTGGGACTGATCGGTTTCGGGAAAATAGCCCGCAGCATGGCCCGCATGGCAGGTGACGGGTTCCGTGCAAAAGTAATTGCCTACAGTCCGCACAACAGCGCAGAAGAAATGGCAGCCGCTGGCGTTGAAAAGACAGCACATCTGGATACGCTTATGCAGTCGAGTGACTTTGTGTCAGTGCATTGCACGCTGACACCTGAAACCCGTCACTTAATTGGACAACCGGAGCTGCGCTTAATGCAACCACATGCCTTTCTTATTAACGTATCGCGAGGGGACATTGTTGATGAACAGGCACTGTTGAATGCACTTAAAGAAAAGCGAATTGCCGGTGCCGGTCTCGATGTCTACTCGCAGGAACCGCTTTCTACGACGGATCATCCACTGTCAGCGCTTTTTGAGCATCCATCTGTCATTCTTTCACCGCATCTGACGTTTTATACCAAAGAAGCCATGCAGCGACTGGAAGAAGAAACAATACTCAGATGCACAGAGATATTGAACGGACAACCTGTACTTATCAAGTCACGTGATACGCGCTTGTCCGCTCAGGCGCATCCGGCCAGCTACCTGTGACTGACAGACCTCTTTCATTTTGCGAGTGCACACCAGCTGTAACCATGTTCTTGTGGCTTAAGGATCAAACCAATGGTCGATCAATCACATTCTAATAATAATGTGTCAACACCGCTTTGCGGAGAACCCTATCTGTTAACCCCCGGGCCGTTAAGTACCGCAGCTCAGGTTAAACAGGCAATGTTGAAAGACTGGGGTTCGTGGGATGATGACTTCCGTGCGATGACGCGGGAAATGAGAACCGCTATCGTAGACATGATCGAAGATCATGCAAACGACTATGAGTGTGTGCCGATTCAGGGCAGCGGTACCTTTGTTGTCGAAGCCATGCTCGGCACCCTTCTTCCGGAAAACAGCCATACACTGGTATTGATGAACGGCGCTTATGGCAAACGTATTGCACAGACACTCAGCCGCATCGGTCGACGACACACCACCATAGATAAAGGAGACTATCTTCCTCCACGAGCCGATGAAGTCGAAGCAACACTTACACAAGACCCGACGATAACCCACGTTGTCGTCGTCCACTGCGAGACCAGCTCCGGTATTCTCAACCCGATAGAAGAAATAGCAACAGTGGTGGCTGCAACCGGCAGAAAGCTACTGATCGATTCAATGAGTGCATTTGGTGCAATTGCGATCTCTGCCCGCAAAACGCCATTCACAGCACTGGTGTCATCGGCCAATAAATGCATTGAGGGTACGCCCGGGTTCGGCTTTGCCATTATCCGCAAAGCAGACTTATTAAACGCGGAAGGGAACTGCCATTCACTGAGTCTTGATCTTTATGATCAATGGCAGCAGATGGAGCGTAACGGTCAATGGCGCTACACTCCGCCCACCCACGTCATCGCTGCATTTACTGCGGCACTTGATTTACATCGTAACGAGGGAGGAGTGTGCGGCAGATTTAATCGCTACACGCAAAACAGGGATACGCTGGTAAGCGGCATGAAAAAGCTAGGCTTCAAAACTCTCCTCGATGGCCGCTGGCTATCACCCATCATTGTCACATTCCTGAATCCGGCTGACAAAAACTTCAGCTTCGACCACTTTTATCAGTTAATGAAATCTCAGGGTTTTATTATTTATCCGGGCAAACTTACAGAGGTCGACAGCTTTCGAATCGGATGCATAGGCCAGCTGAATAGCCAGATTATGCAACAGGTTGTAGATGCTGCTGCACATTCATTGAACAAACTACAGGTAGAGCACGCCGGGCCTGAAACCAGCCACCCCGATGCAGTATTGTAAAAACACGTAATTGCCCGGGTCATACCCCGGTGCACATTGCTGCTGACATTCTGTGATGAATTGTCGGGCGGGTGTTGGCAATAAAGCGGCTAGCCACTCGAATACCAGCACCCTAACAGGCTGTTGAAAAAGCCCCGTTTTTTGTAAAATAGCAGTACTCATCGGAGAAGA
>JAHDHK010000360.1 GCA_020631335.1 Chromatiales bacterium | reverse complement strand
ACATTGGATTCGACGCAGATCCGGTGGATGTCAGCGGTGTTAACAACCCGCTTGACTGGAGACAGGCATGGATGGCACACGATGGCAGCGATTACTACCTTGCCTACATCAACGAAGGACCGGTAGATGTCTCCTGGGGTCAAACCATTTATATCGACATTGACGACAACCCGGCCACCGGAGCACAGTTCGGACTATCCATCGGCGCTGATCGGGTTTTGCAGGGTCGCTTCCTGTACAGTTACGCCGGCAGCGGCAATGACTGGAACTGGACGTTTATTACCGAGGTGACCGGTGCATCTGCCAATGGCAATTTCGAATACCGCCTGCCGCGCGAGTCATTAGGCAACAGTGAATTTTTAAAGCTTTCATTTGTGGGATCAAACGAACCTTACGGTGGTATCGTTGAAGATCTATACCCCGACGGGGTTTACAATACGTCTGCCGTTAAAAGACACTTCAGTTATACCGCTGCTGCGCCGTCGAATACGCCGCCAGCAGCACGGGATGTAGAAGTCATCACCACTCAGGATACCGATGCACAGATCCTGCTGAATGCTACAGACCCGGACAATGACCCGTTAACCTATACGATTGTCAGTCTGCCAGCGCAGGGTACATTGAACGGTAATCTGCCGAACCTGCGCTACACCCCGGCCACCGGATACGTCGGTGCAGATACTTTCAGCTATCGTGTCAGTGATGGTATCGCCAACAGTCGTATAGCCACAGTGGACATTGATGTTCAATCCGCCGCGCAGTCACAAGTGCCATCTAATCCCGTCACTCTGATCAATATCGATGGCAATATCAATGACTGGCAGGCACTGCGTTACTTTGCAGATGATCCCGATGATGTCACAGGCACTGCTAACCCGGTGGACTATCTACGTGCTGCAATGGCCCACAATGCTCAATACTTCTATTTGACATTCAGTAACGACGGGCAGAACCTGGCAACCCTGCAGGACTGGTTGTTTACCATCTATATCGATACCGATCTAAACGAAGATACCGGCTACCGCAGCGGGCTGGCGATAGGTGCTGATTATATGCAACAGGGCAGTACGGTTTTTTCATACAGCGGCAGCGGCCAGGACTGGACCTGGACAGCGGTGACACCTACCCCCAGAGCCACCGCCGGCAACCATGCCGAAATTGCGATTGCAAGGCAGTCTATCGGTGACCCGGAAGCACTGCGACTGGTATTGATAGGAGATAACCTGTCGATTGGCGGACTCACCGAAGATGTCTACCCCGACGGCACCTACACCAGCACCGCTGCAATACGATTTTTAAGCTACCAGACCATGGGGGCCGTCAGTGAGCCGGTTGCACAGGCTGCTCTCAATGACACCGACCCTCCGGTTTCAGGGCGCAACAGTCTTATACAAAACGCCGTACCGTTGAAACGCCAGAGCGAACTTGAACCTTCACCGGTGACGGTTGGCACAGGTACCATTGGCTTTATCGGCAGCTTGTTCGGCCTGCTGCTTATCGGCTTTGGCAGCCAGTACAGACGCTGGAGACTCAAGCAGCTCGGCATCTGATTGCGCGTTGTATACATTCAAGAGCGGGCTGTCACATCATGAGGCTAATAACGGGAGGCGCCCACCATATGATCGGCCACTATTGCTCTTAATGCGCCTCTGATCGATTCGTCAGTGGTAGAAAAAGTGTGAAAATCATTGACCAGGTCATTCATTAGAACCCCTGCAATCACCTGGTAACAGAAGGCGACTTTCCTTGATGTCTGCGCTTCACTGCAGTCGGGGCAGGTGGCTTTCAGTCGATCGACAACCCTGCGTTGAATTTCCCGACCCGACTCCCGCATCAGTGTCCATCCGTCTTCGGGTTCAAGAATTCGCAGCAGTGATTCGCGCAGTACCCCACGCACATCGCTGGTGAAAATATCAATCAACGTGTCGATCAGCGCATTCAACACATTTTCATCAGGCATTGCGTTGAGTTGATCGACACTGATTCTGGCTTCGATTAAATGACGGGCGCGTTCGATAGATGCTAATTGCAGTGCGCGGAAGAACGCGTCTTTATCTGCAAAGCGTTTATAGAAACTGCCAACCGAACGACCGCTGTGAGTGGCGAGGTCTGTGATTTTGAGATCGTTCAGCCGCATCGAGTTCAGCAACACAATACCCGACTCTATAAAGGCATCACGTGACTTGCGGCTGCGTTCCTGCTGTGCAGCAAACACTCCTTCTGTCTGATCATCCAGCGCTATCGGTAAATGCTTCAACACAGCCGTCCTGGCAGCATTGGGTGACCAGTGCAGGCAGCGCAGACGGCATTACAAGCTGTCTGCATGATGCCATTCGATTTCAACTGCGGTTGACACAGCGTTGTTTCACATGCCATAAAGAGAATCTTAATTCACTTTTTTGTGTTTAACATATCACCGGCAGTTGCTGCGGTGTTGTGCCGGAGGAAAAAACCCTTCTCATGAATAGCAGGGCGCGACCCAACATCGTGCTGATTTTCACTGACAACCAGCAGGCATCCACGCTGGGTTGTTACGGGAATTCAGAAATTCATACGCCCAATCTGGACCGTATGGCTGGTGAAGGTATGCTGTTTGAAAATGCCTATTGCCCCAACGGTTTCTGCTCGCCGTGTCGAGCTTCAGTGATGACCGGTCTGCTGCCCTCACAACATGGTGTCCACAGCTGGATAGACGATCGCAATGCACAGCAATGGCCGGCTAACTGGCACGCACTGGACGGCTTGCGTACCCTTCCGGCTACGCTGCAAAGCGCCGGATACAAAACCGCATTATCGGGTAAGTATCATCTTGGCGATCCGACAACAAAAATGGCCGGGTTCGACTATTGGTGCACGATGGCGGACGGGCATGTGCGCAGTTTTTATCGAAATCGCATTACCGAAAACGGTAACAACTACGATCATGAAGGCCATACCGTCGATTTCTTTACTGAAAAAGGCATCAGTTTCATGGAGCAGCAGGCCGGTGCTGATCATCCATTCTTTCTTTACCTGCCATACCCTGCGCCCTATGGCCACTGGCCGGCGACCAAAGAGACAGACCGCTGCCGGTACAGCGAACTGTATGACAACTGCCCGATGCAGACAATCCCGAGGGAGGGACTGAGCAAGGCTTCGGTTGACGGCTTTCTCATGCGGCAGCAGCATTCCGGCGGGGGACTGGATTATTCCCTTATCTTACGGGCACCCAACGACATGCCGACGCTGCGAAACTACTACGCACAGATTTCCATGGTGGACGATGGCGTCGGGCAGATTATGGCTGCCCTGGACAGGCTCGGGATCAGCGACAACACCCTGTTACTGTTTACCTCGGATCATGGTTTGTCATTAGGACATCATGGTTTCTGGGGCCATGGTTCAGCCACGTTTCCATCTAATCTGCATCAGGCAGCGCACTCTGTACCTTTGATTGTCAAACATACACCAAGCGTTAAGGCAGGCACTCGAAGCGAGGCAATGGTATCGAACATGGACCTGTACTCCACTATTCTCGATTACACTTCTCTGCCTGATGAACAGGGTGAAATGCCGGTGGCAAGCCGCACGCTTAAACCCTTATTAACCGGGCAGCAAGACTTACCCGGCGACGATGTCGTGTACTCGGAGCAGGAAGAAACCCGCGTTGTCCGAACGCGTAAATGGGCTTACTTCAAGCGCTTTAGCAACGCCCCGGGCCATACCATCGGTAATGAACTCTACGACGTAGAAAACGACCCGGGTGAACAAACAGATTTAAGCACTGACCCCGATTATGCTGATATACGCAATCAACTGGACAACATGCTGTGCAGTTACTTCGATAAACATGTCAGAGCCGCAGCAGACTTATGGAGCGGCGGTACGGTTCTGCAGCATTCGGAGCGAAAATCTTTCTGGCAGGATGCCTGGGGTAGTGACTGGCAACCGGTGTATCACTATCAGCAATCCGTGTGACACCACCACCGTTAAACTTAGCGAGGAATACACCATGAAAAAACACACCCGGTTTAAAACACTGCTGACCACTGGAATCACTGCGTTATTACCCTTACTCGGTAGCGGCCTTGCGTCTGCCGATACGGTAAAAATGCGTATGGCAAACTGGTTGCCGCCGGTTCATCACATGAGCGGTACATTACAGGCCTGGGCCGATGAACTGGAAAGTGCATCAGGGGGAGAGTTAGAGATTGAAGTCATGACCGCACCACTCGCCAAACCCAATGGACAATATGATCTGGTTAAAAACGGCGTCGTCGACATGGCCTAC
>JAHDHK010000061.1:1685-26007 GCA_020631335.1 Chromatiales bacterium | reverse complement strand
ATCAGAAATATGTTTCTGAAAAAGGCACCGTTATGCAGAACCCGAATGGTGTTGCCGGTGACCAGGCAATGTGTGTCACCAAAGGAACTGCAGAACGTACCGGTATTACCGAACTGGCTGAACTCAGCAACCCGGACATGGCCAAAAACTTCGACACCGATGACGACGGCAAAGGCGAAATCTGGATCGGTGCGGCAGGCTGGGCTTCAACTAACGTTGAAAAGATTCGCGCTAAGTCCTACGGCTATGCCGAAACAATGAACCTGAAAGAGATGGATGAGTCACTGGCACTTGCCGAAGTGGACAACGCCGTTGCTCAGGACAAAAACATTGTTTTCTTTTGTTACACACCGCATCACATGTTTGCACTGCATGAGCTGGTTATCCTCCAGGAG
Organism: Chromatiales bacterium; assembly: GCA_020631335.1. Taxonomy (GTDB): domain Bacteria; phylum Pseudomonadota; class Gammaproteobacteria; order Granulosicoccales; family Granulosicoccaceae. Next base: position 25,612 of record JAHDHK010000061.1, on the reverse strand, counting down.
CCTGCCTATGACGAAGCCAAGTGGAACGTTATTCAACCTACCGACGATCCGGAATGGCTGGAAAAATCTGAAGCCGGTGTAGCCTGGAATACTGCCATGCTGCACATCCACTATGCGGCATCATTGGAAGGTGATCAGCCTGAAGCAGCAAAGATGCTTTCGCAGGTTGCTCTCGACACCGCTACTGTTTCTGCAATGACATTTGCACTGGTTGTAGAGAAACAGGATCCGGCCGAGTTTGCTGCAAACTGGGTAGCTGAAAACGGCGACACTGTCGACAGCTGGCTGAAGTAATCTTACAGGGTGCGGGAGGGTTTGACTCTCCCGCTCCTTTAACAGTTACAGTTTAATATTTAATTTCCCACCTGATAACGCTACCGGAGATCCTGCATGAGCGATACGGTTATCGAATTGCAGAATGTCTGGAAGATATTCGGCGATCGCGCCAACGAGGCCATGCAGGCTGTCGAGTCGCGCGGACTGTCCAAACCCGAAGTACTTGATGAATTCGGTTGTGTAGTCGGCATCGCCGATTGCAGCTTTACGGTTGAACGAGGTGAAATTTTCTGTGTGATGGGATTGTCGGGCTCGGGCAAATCCACCATGGTAAGACACCTTAACCGACTGATTGAACCCACCGCAGGAAAAATAACCGTACTGGGAAAGGACGTACTCTCACTGTCGGCATCTGCGCTACGTGAAATGCGTGCCGGGCATATCGGTATGGTTTTTCAACACATGGCGCTGTTGCCACACCGCACGGTTCGCGACAACGTAGGTTTTCCGCTTCAAGTCAGAGGCGAACCTAAATCACGTCGCTGGGAGGTATCGCAACGATGCCTGAACATGGTCAACCTCGACGGCTATGAAGACCGATTCCCGAGAGAACTGTCCGGCGGTATGCAACAGCGTGTCGGTCTGGCGCGTGCTCTGGCATCCGACCCTGAAGTTCTGTTAATGGATGAACCTTTCTCGGCACTCGACCCGTTAATCAGACGGCAGCTGCAGGATCAGTTCATGGCGCTGTCTGAAGAGCTGAACAAAACCACGGTATTTATTACTCACGATCTGGACGAGGCAATTCGCATCGGCAACAGAATCGCCATTATGAAAGACGGACGAATCGTACAGATAGGCACACCGGAAGACATCGTCACTAATCCCGCTGACGATTATGTACGCGACTTTGTCGATGGCATATCAAAGCTTAAACTGGTTTTCGCTCACACCATTATGGAAGAGATCAATCAGTACACACTGACCAGTGGAGAAGATCTGTCGCGCAGTCCGCGGGCGCACCATGGTACCAACCTCGATCAATTAATCGATATCTCCACCAGCACCGACCAACCTATTGTGATTCAAAATGATGAAGGTGCAGATGTCGGAGTGATTAACAAAACCACATTATTGAAAGGCATTCAGGGTGGCAAGGCATGAACGAATCCGGCTTGACTCCCAAACCCCGGTCACTCGACTCCAGTGTTGAGGAATTTGCCGGACAAAACGCCGATTACTATGCCCATCAGTTCAGCCGCATCCAGGGGAAAAACGGATTTGTATTTTCGTGGAACAGCATGGCCGCACTGTTCGGTCCGCTGTGGGGCGCCTTCCGGGGAGCATGGGGATTTTTCTGGACTTTTCTGGTACTGGAGTTGTTTGCACTGGTGCAACTCGGTCGCGGTCTGTGGGGAGAGCTGGGAGCAGATCAACTGGCCAGGTATGAAAAACTGCTGACCAACATTGCCAAACGCGAGCAACAGGCAAAAGAACTGATTGCAGCCGGTAACGCCGACGAAGCCGAATCCAAACTGAAGATTGCTGAAAACCTGAAGCGCGTGGCGGCTGAAGCACAGGAAAAAGCCGAGCTTGCTGCGAATGAAGCAACCACCATACTGCTCACCGGACTGGCATTACTGGTGATCGTAAAAATTATAGAAGGACTGTACGCAAACTTTGCCTACGAAAAACAATATCTGCGCTGGCGCGCTATCCCGACTGTGCAGTCAGGGGTATCGCGACCCAGTGCGATTTTCGGTGGCCTGCTGCTGCTGGCGATATGGCCGCTGACCCTGTTTCGATTTACCGTCGCGGATCCGGACAAAACACTCTCCGGGCTCACCGGAGGTTTTCTCGGCGGCACACTACCCATCACTGAATTCCCGGTTAAAAAGGAGTATTTCGCCGCACTGGCCCGAAAAGGAGATGCCGGTTTCGACTGGCTGGCGATTAATTTCAGTGATGTGTTCGATGGCATTACCAAAGCGATTCGCTCTGTACTCGATGGCCTGGAGATAGTGCTGATCGATACACCCTGGCCGGTGGTGATGATTGTTATTGTCGTCATGGCACTGCGACTGGCCGGCCCGAGGGTCGCCATTTTCACCGCCGCCTCTTTGCTGTATCTGGCCTTTATGGGTTTATGGGAAATCTCCATGATCACGGTGGCCCTGATCGGTGCCGGTGCCTTCCTGTGCGTTTTGTTCGGCATTCCGCTGGGGATCTGGTTTGGTAAATCCCGTCGAGCCTACTCGGTTGCCGAACCGGTACTCGACTTTATGCAGACCATGCCGGCATTCGTCTACCTGATTCCAATCATTGCCTTCTTCGGCACCGGCAAACCACCGGGGGTACTGGCAACCATCATTTTCGCTATGCCACCGGTCATCCGGCTCACCGCACTGGGTATGCGCGGTGTCCCCGAAGCCACCAAAGAGGCTGCAGTCGCGTTCGGCTCTTCCAAGTGGCAGCTGCTGCGACATGTAGAAATTCCACTGGCGATGCCTTCAATCATGACCGGCATAAATCAAACGATTCTCATGTCGCTGTCAATGGTGGTTATTGCATCGCTCATTGGTGCTGAGGGACTGGGGGCATTGATTCTCGAGGCGCTGCAATACGCGGCAAAGGGCCAGGGTCTGCTGGGCGGGCTGGCCATTTTGTTCTGCGCGATGGTCATCGATCGAATTGCTCAGGGCATGTACCGACGCAAGGTAGAGGGCCAATAGCGCTTAGTATCTGTTCGCCGGCAGGCCGATTGATTTGTGCCTCGACACAGGTAACCCGGTTATACCCGACTGAAACTGTCGCGTGCCCGCTGCATCTGCAGGGTTTATGGCAAGCCACCCGGAGTCCGCATTAACATCCATCGGCTTTTTTCATGCGTGAGCGTTATACTGGATAAAGCCGTGAAGAGCGCTGCTGACTACCGGATGCCAGACAGCCTGTTGCGTTCAGACAGCCGCAAAATTATTGCGGCAATGCGCTCGCTGCAATCCTTTGCGGCAACGCATAAAAACAACGACACCTCCTGCAATCACCGGCGATTACTGTTCGTCTGACTTGCAATCGCAGCACTGCGGCCTGTAGTGACAGCGCAACCAACGCCTTTGTGCTTATTGATCATCTGCTTAGCGGAACAGTGCATTCTCTCGCTGCGCCTTTATGTTATGAACATTTCATGTCATTAATGGTGGTTGGCACTCAGCCGCTAATATAGGCAGCGTATCGTGTGCCCGAAAATACCTTTTTAGCCACTTTCACTACAAGAGTCTGTTCCGCAAAGCGCTATAATGATCGAAAAACTTCGCAGCATGGCTATCTTCGCCACGGTAGTCGATCAGGGTACTTTTCGGGCGGCAGCCAAACACCTCGGCCTGGCACCATCGCGTATCAGCCAATCGGTTTCTGATCTCGAAAAAGATCTCGGTGTCACGCTGCTCTATCGCTCCACCCGTCAGCTGTCACTGACCAGCGAAGGGCATATTCTCTACGCAAAAGTCTCCGAGATGCTGCAATCAGCAGAAACCGGACTCGACTCAATCAACATGCTCTCCAGTCAGCCGACAGGCGAGCTACACGTCACTGCGCCGGCGTTTATTATGCAAACCAGCATGATGGATTCGTTTGCCCGATTCGCAACTGCCTACCCGAATACAGAATTGAAGCTGAGCTTTTCCGACCAACAACGCGACTTGATTAAAGACGGTTATGACGTCGGTATTCGCGCAGGCTGGCTTAAAGACAGTGAGCTGATGTCACGTATTCTGGGCACAGTAAACCGGCAACTGGTCGCAAGCCCCGACTATTTCTCATCCAAAGCTGAACCCGCCCATCCGAAAGATCTCGAAGAATGGCAGTGGCTGCATTTTTCCATGCGCCCGGAACGCGCTGAATTTGTCTCTGACAACGGCGAGAACACTTCAGTCCACTGCCACCACCGGATTGAAGTGGACTCCGCTCAGGCCTTATACGAATTTGCGATTAGAGGACTGGGGCTGACAATCCTTCCCGATCATCTGGCGCAGCGCGGAATAAAACAGGGAGAGCTGGTCAGTGTCTTGCCGGAATGGTCGAGTAAACCACTGGAAGTCTGCGCCGTGTGGCCTGATCGTTCGCGCAGAGAAAGCCTGGCATTAATTTTTGTGCGATATCTCGCCGAAAAATCTGATCGCTGGTAGCCTGATGACAGTGTTACAGCCATAGCTATTACGGTGTGGGGCAAAACCCTGTATCAAACACACTTTCAACGCTTAGCACAAAACATTAAAAGCACCTGATGCAGTGATTATTTAAGAAAGGAAAGTAATCATATACTGCCTGCTCAACTTCAACTGGCAGTAAGACCTTTATTCTGACGACTGAAACTAACGGGCCATGTCAGTAGATCAGTAATAAGTGCGTCGCCGGAACTTCACACGGCTCAACTTTGACAGTAGATGCACCAAATTGCAGTTAAACAATTGATGTTACCCGGACACGTAATGGCGACGTGCCCGGGTAACGTACATGATCAGTTAACAGTGACCCATCTTAGGATAAAGAAGTTGTCAGGGCGCTGCGTCAGTTCGATGTTATCCTGAACACCCCAAACCAGCGGCTGCACATAGAGCGGTACGTATGCATGCTCTGACTGATAGATCGCGGTAATTTCATCTATCATGCCCTGTCGTTTGGCATCATCAATTTCAGATTGAATTGCCGGTAATAACTCATCTACCCGCGCGTCGGAAAACCCGCCGAAATTCCAGCTGCCGAGCTTCTTTTCTTTATTAGGCGTGGTGACCAGAAACCGCACCGGATGCTCATGATCAAACGTACCCGGTGACCAGCCCAGCAGGTACATATCGAAATTATCAGCTCGAAGCTCAGGCCAGTAATTCTGCACCGGCATCGCGTCAAGCTCGGCGGTAATTCCCACCTGAGCCAACATGCCTACCACCGCCTGACAAACGGCCTCATCGTTCAGATAGCGGTTATTCGGGCACTTTAAACCAAATGAAAAACCGTTTTCATATCCAGCCTCTGCCAGTAGCGACTTCGCAGCTGCCTGATCAAACATCGGACGACTACTGTTTGCCCCGGAGTAACCGCGCATTGCCGGGCTCACCAATTGACTGGCCGATTCAGCCGACCCCCGCATAATGGTTTTTAGAATCGCATCGACATTGATAGATTTAGCGACCGCCTCGCGTACACGGGCGTCGGCAAACGGATTCGCGGTACCGGCCATGTCTGTGTATTTCAACTCGGGGTGATCGTGACCAAAGCCGAGCATAATTACTCTGGCTTCAATGCCGCGAATCACGGTAGTGCCGTCGCGAGCTGCTACGCGATCTGCGTCTTGTATCGGCACCGGATTGATCATGTCGACATCACCTGACAATAAGGCCGCCACCGCTGTAGCCGGATTATCTATCGGTGTAAACACAGCCTCGGTGACATTGTGTTCTGCCTCACCCCACCAGTCACCATAAGGGACCAGAGTGGTCGATAAACCGGGCTGTCTGTCTTTCAACATAAATGCCGCGGTACCATTAGCATTTAAAGTGGCATAGTTGCCGTTATCCTTATCGGGCAGTGTTGCGTTATTTTTTTCGGCCCAGCCTTTGTCCATTATCATCCAGTTGGCAATGGAGTCAGGAAATATCGGATTGGGCGCACTGGTTAGAATATCGACAGTAAAGTCGTCGACAACGCTGACATCAGCCACAGTAGAGAACCAGCTTCTGGTATCAGACGCCTCATCAGAGGCTCTTTGGTAACTGAACAGCACATCCTCTGCGTTAAATTCGCTGCCATCATGGAATTTCACGCCCTCGCGCAGCATGAAACGCCATCCTTCGCCGTCGCCAATCGGCTCCCAGGATACCGCCAGCGCCGGCTCAACTGCCATATCCCTGCCACGCCTGACCAGCCCTTCGTAGACGTTGTTCAAAAAGCCCAGTACCGGCGCTGAATTCACTGCATGCGGGTCCATCGTTTGCGGATCGGTCTTGCCAGCCCATCGAAAAGTTTCCGCACCGGCACTTGTTGATAAAATCATCGCGCCCAACAGCGCGGTGGTTACTCTTCTCATTTGAATCCCTCTTTTGCTTTCAGGAGAAGTTTAAGTGATGTCGCACAAGGAATCTGACCGTGCCCGAACACTGCTGTCACTACAGGTGACAGCCTTCTTCAGCGAGTATATCGCAGCCACACCTGTTGTCCTGATATTTTCAATTCGCGGCTGATCTCACTGCCGGAAGTTGTACCGACTGTGGATAGCTCAGTGTCAACCCGATAACATTGTCGCCCACATCCTGTTGATAATTTTGCACCGGAGACAAAATGGCCATACCGCTTCTGGCACCACTGGCCCCGTTGATGCCCGCAATCAAAGTCCTGGCGCTGGGCAGTATCAAATTTATCGTCGTCGGTATCGGTGCGGCGGTAGCGCCGGTGCTGACCGCAAACTTCCTGGTAGGCCTGGCCGCGGGCACACCGCTGAAGTATGCCCGGTTCCGCCATAAAAAAGGTCTTTTTACACAACAGGAGATCGACACCATTGAGGCGGCCAACAGGCTGGTACATGAAAGCATCAGTGACAAAGAGGCACACCTGAATCGCACTGAAGCGCGTGAATTTCTCAAAGAGGTATTACTGGGCACAGTTGATGGTATGAAACAAAGCCTGCTCTCTGTGCCCGGGCAGTTAATGCGATTCGGCAGGTTACTGACAACATTGATCACAAAACCATTTATCAGTAAGCACGACAAGTGACCAGAGAATCAAGCGCGGATCACCTACGTGAGTAATCAAACACAGCGGCCTCTTCGCGACAGATCATGGTATCTGCGACTGGAACAGGCGGTAATAAAAAAACTGCCGGCTGTTATTACCCCGCTGCGTTTTAGAATATTTCTCGGCTATCTGTCAGTCACAATAATCGGTATTGGCGCATGGGACTACCTGGAGTCGGCATGGTTTTATGTCGCCGCAATACTTGCACCAGTGGGGGCGTTACTCGGTGCGATACTGGCACTGAAACTCAGCGTGGTAGTGGTAACCGTCTTCACGCTACTGACTTCGTTAATTAAGTTCTTTTCCGGTTTTGTGGTCATGGTATTGAAGCCGGGAATTCTCAAGGCGATATTAATGCCGCCACTGATATCCCTGCTGAAGTGGATCCATCAGAAAAGTACAAGACTGCAAAACTGGGTGCACTCTATTTACGAGCGCGGTAAAACCGTTTCGGCAACGATATTACGCTGGTGGCAGCAACAGCACGTGCTAGATAAAACGCTGCTGTTCGGCTTTCTTATCCCTCTGCTTGTTATTGTGGTTGTGATATTTATCATTCAGCGCACCACAGCAGTGTTTGCTGTCAAGAAGCTTAGCGAACAAATTGTCCAGCGTACGACCAAGTTTTTTATCAGGAATTTCCACAGAATCCCGCTGATCGGCAGTCTGCCGGTTTTTGTCACCAACAAAGCCAGACAATGGACCCGGCTGGAAGATCGCGAAGACGTGATTTTCGATTTTAAAAATCTTGGCAGAGAAATATTTGAAAAAACAACCGGGAAGAAAGAGCGTGTCAACACAGATCATGTAAACCAGGCTAACGCGGGCAACAACACAAACCAAAACGATTGATAATCTTTTCAAGGTGAAGTGCCTGACAACGCCAGACCCGACACAAACTCACACCTTGGTGATTAAACGCTTTCTGCCGGAAACAAACGTCCACCCTGAACAACACCCCACACCGGAATATCTTTCAGCGCCAGCGGATCAACATCAGTCGGGTCTTCTTCAAGTATCGCAAAGTCGGCACATTTACCCGCTTCTATTGACCCGATCTCATCATCAAGACCCAGAGTGTAAGCGGCACCGATGGTAATTGCATAAAGTGCTTCTTCGACAGTAATTTTCTCATGCTCGCCCTGCACTCTTCCGGAGCTGGTCAATCGGTTGACTGCACACCAGGCGGTAAACAGCGGGCCAAGGGGTGTGACAGGTGCATCTGAATGTATTGCCAGCGGTATACCGTTATCGAGTGCGGTACGACAGGCATTCATACGTTGCGCACGCTCAGGCCCGACCGTTAGATGATAATGTTCATCGCCCCAGTAAAAATGATGATTGGCAAAGTGGTTTACACATACCCCCATGTTCGCCATTCGACGGTATTGTGCTGCATTAATCATTTGTCCGTGCTGAATCGTGAAACGATGATCAGGGTGCGGATGCTTACGAAGTGCGTCCTGCAGAATATCCAGCACAAGGTCGGTCGCTTCATCACCGTTGGTATGCGTATGCACCTGCAGATCATTGGCCAGCGCGCTTTCAAAAATCTCACGCATTTGTTCAGGTGCGATATACCAAAGTCCATTGGGCGCTCCATTGTAATAACCGGGCCAGCGCAGTCGTGCTGAAAACCCCTGAATACTGCCATCGGCAACCACTTTGATTCGACCCAATCTAAAACGGTCTGTCGACTTCGGCTTCAGCTTCATCACCGTGTCGATCAATTCAGCCGGTGTCAGCCCGTGATGAAAACGCAGCGGGACGATACGTGCTGGAAAATCTTCTCTGGCAGTGACATCAAGACCGATCTCTATCACATCATCACCGAGCTTAGCGGCCAGATCGGTTGCGGTGGTGACGCCGGTACGAACGCATAGTCGTGCAAAGTCGATCAACCCCTGCTCGTCAAAGTCAAACAGATTTTGATCGAACCCTGCATATTGTCCGACGGGCATCATCACATCGGGGCCCTTGAGCTCTCCACTGGGCAGGCCATCGTCTCCCAACGGTACACCACCGTGATCAATGCCTGTGCGCAGAAAATCCGCCAGCTCAAGCGCACGGGAATTAACGTTCATAATGTGTCCGGAGGCATGCATGATGGCAATCGGCCGCGTGGTCGACACCTGATCAAGGTGATGCCGGGTGATGGTTTTATCGTTATAGTAAATCGGATCTATAGCCCACCCCGACAACGGCAGGTCGGGATCGCTCATTGATTGTTCTATCTGCTGCAGACGATGGATAACATCATCAATGGTCTTTAGTCCTGTCCACACTTTGCCGTGTGGATCCATCCGATCAAAGTAGCCGCAATACACATAGCGCCACCACTTACCTTCCACCGCGTGTGAATGCCCCTCGACCATACCCGGCATTAACACTTTGTCGCTGAATTCTTCGTTTAATGTGTAGTCACCAAAGCCCCGTAACTCTTCCAATGCGCCCGCGCCGACAATACGCCCGTCGCGTACCGCCACATGGGTGACCACCGGTCGCGCCGGATTCATAGTGATTATTTTTTTGGCTTTAAAAATAGTTGTCACTGATTTGCCTCGCAGCAGGTTCTGCACGCGGGTGTTTGCGTCCACCCGCAAACAGACAACTTAGCACGGCCAACGGTGCGTTGAAAAACTATTGCACGTCAGCCAGCCGGGTCACAGGCCAATCGATTCTGTCGCATCGACACGCCAACTTTCCTGCGCGCCTTCATCAGCCCATTGCTTCATTGCGGGCAAAGCCATCATGGCTGCACTCCAGCGCTCAAAACCGGGGGAAATACTCAGCTGATAGCCATGTACACGCCAGGCGACCGGTGCGAACATCGCATCGACAATGCTGAAGCTACCGCACAGAAAGTCTTCAGATGAGTTTTTCGCCGACGAGAATTTCTGCCATAACACCGCCAGACGATCAAGGTCCGCCTGTACTGCCCGCCCCGGTGTCATCGGGTGTATGCGGTGACAGTTCATCGGGTGCTCACTGCGCAGGGCGACGAAACCTGAATGCATCTCCGCACTTGCGCAGCGAGCCAGGGTGCGTAACACCGGATTGTCCGGCCACAGTTCTTTATCCGGGTAACTTTCTGCCAGATGCTCCATGATGGCAAGGCTGTCCCAGATTATACGGCCCTCGTGCTCAAGCACCGGCACGGTAGCGGGAATCTGATGGTCAGTGGCGAGTCGCTGCAGGCTGTCGTCGTGCGCGAACGGCAGCACCGTTTCCTCGAACGGTATGCCGGCCTCCTTCATCAACAGCCACGGTCGCAGAGACCACGAGGAATACCTTTTATAGGCGATGTAAAGATGCATATCGACTTTCCGCTGATTGGGTAAGGCTGTATGCTGCCGCGTAATCAAGTACAATAAAAGCGAATAAAAACTAACAATTTATTCGAAATACCTGAATGATCAGCCTGAGGCAAGTGAAAAGTCTGCTGACTGTGGTGGAAACCGGCAGCGTTACCCGGGCCGCAGAATCCTTGTGCCTGGCACCGTCAAGTGTGTCTGCACAGCTTAAGGAACTGTCCGCAGAGGTCGGTGTAAGCCTGTTCGAAACACACGGACGGGCTCTGGTGCTGAGTGCAGCCGGACAGCAATTGCTGCCGAAGTTTCAACACCTGCTGGCAATGAGCGACGACGTCATCAACCATGCTCAATCGCTGGCAAGCGAACCGGTGGGAGAACTGCGCCTCTACGCACCGAGTTCCATGTGTATTTATCGCGTACCCCCGCTGATTGAAGCACTGCAGACATCCGCACCGGCGGTCGAGCTGCATCTGCAGCACGACCCGTTCAACTACACACAGGCACTGGACACACGCGCCATCGAAGCCGCTATTGTTGTGTTGGAGCATCACGATTCGCGTTATCAGCACCAGCGCATTGCCAGCGAAGAAGTGATCTATGTCGTGCATCCATCCGCGGCAATTGAAAAACCTTTGTCTGCAACACAGTTAAGCCGGCTATCGCTGATCACTACAGAACCCGGCTGCTCGTACCGGGTCGCCGCCGAAAACCATTTTAAACAACATGCACTTACCCTCACCCCCAAACAGAGTTTCTCTAATGTGGAGGTGATACGACGATGCCTGCTGGCACGCATGGGTATCGGGTTGCTGCCGCGATGTGTTGTGCAGGAAGATCTCGACTGTGGTCGCTTACTCGAACAACCGGTCATCGGTGCACCGTACAAATTCCACTCAACCGTAATATGGCCGAAAGAGGCATTTGTTTCTCCGAGACTGGCAGCATTACTTGCTGTCGTAAACGACTACCACAAACAGGTAAGCAACGCCGGATCCGATTAGACAACTGCCTCATTATCATCTGGCGTCAACAAGCGGGGTTGATTCGATTTGCATCTGCCTTTAACGTTGAGTTTCGTTACCGGAGGACTCACCAATGTCGAAAATTAAGGGAAGCTGCCTCTGTGGCAGCGTAACGTATGAATCTGATGCAGAACCATTAATGGTGGCCACCTGTCACTGCACCAACTGCCAGCACGCCAGCGGATCATCTTTTTCCGTTAACATCGGCCTGCCGGCAGAATCGGTGACATTAAACGGCGACTCACTTAAAGCGTACGAGGACAAACAGACTGACAGCGGCGTACCCATGCTGCGCAAATTTTGCGCAAACTGCGGTTCTCCCATCCTGTCTGAAGTGCTAGCTGCAGGCGGTTTAAATTTTGTGAAGGCAGGCACACTCGATGATTCTTCATGGGTAGTGCCAAACGCAGAAATCTGGTGCGACTCAAAAGTAGCATGGGGAGCCGCTCCTGATGAGACTCCGCAGATGCCCGGCAACCCGCCGTTAGGCTGACAGGGTATTGAAAAACGTGATTAGCGACGGTCTGTGATGGCCCCTGACCGCTGTACAGGGGCAACCAAAAAAGCGCAGTTTACGGGGTATAAAAGAGCACGTTGACCGGGCTGGCGTTCCAGGTTGTATTTAACGCGCTAAGACCCGACGCAACAACCAGCGCAGTAATTTTTCAACACCCAGCTAACTAGCTCAGGTTTATTGCTAAACACCAACAGCACTCGGGCTGAACAATCAGCCCGAACTTAAAAATCATCCACTTTACCGCTGTGCTTGTATGCAAAGTGACCGTGCGCCCTGCATATTCCATAGAAAATGCGACACGGTAGATTCGACTGAAAACAACATCCCGCCTGCGCTGGAAAGGTAAGTGGCCCTAGCTAACCTGCAAGCGTTAAATGGTCATAGTCAGGCGGCCAAAATTAAACGGCCAGAATCAACTGGTAATAATACCGCTGCAGCCCGGTAATGCGTTCCTTTATGCACCCGCTGCGTTGTCCGATACTTTACGTGAAAGTAAAAGTCAGCTTTACCTGAAGTCGGGACAGCGGGGCCGGTCGGTCTGCCACGGACAACCGTAGCTTGTTCGCATAATCCACTTAACAGTCCTGATGTGACGCACAGGCTGATAACACTTTCTCAGGCAACACTGTTATACTCCGTGGTACAGAGGAGTTGTAAAAGTGGCGCGTGCACCTTAGCGGTGGATGAACCTTCGCGGCAGGTTGTTTTAAGTGGCCGCATCGTTATCGTTGAGTTAGCAAAGGAATGCAACTATGAGCTCCCTCTGGGAACTGATTACGTCTGTAAACACGCTTGTTTTATTCGGCATCGCGTCAGGTGTACTAAGCACGTTTGCCTACATTCCGTATATTCTGGATACCATAGCAAAACGCACGCAGCCGCAAAGAGCGTCGTGGCTGATCTGGTCGGTTCTGGGTTCGATTGCAGTATTCTCGCAAATCTACGAAGGCGCTACAGCGTCGCTTTGGTTTGCAGGGGTGCAGGTATCAGGCACCATTATCGTATTCTGCCTATCCATACGAAGCGGCAGCGGTGGTTTCCTCAGCCGTAACGACTATTACATTCTGTTTGCGGCAGCGATCGGGCTTGTACTGTGGTACTTCACCGAAAACGCTGCGTACGCGCTGGCTATAACCATCAGTATCAGTCTGCTGGGCGGCCTGGCTACCGCGATTAAAGCGTTCTACCACCCCGAAAGTGAAACGCTCAGTACCTGGGTGGTATCGTTTATCGCTTCAGCATGTGCAATGATCTCGGTCGGTAAGATGGATTTCGTACTTCTTGCCTACCCGGTGTATCTGTTTACTTTGTACCTGATATTCATTGTTGCGATAGTACTCGGCCGGGCTCGGCGCGCTTCAACTACTGTCAGCGCCGGCATCTTGTTTTATACACGACCGATGCGCGCGACATTGCGTACGACCGCAGACCTGGTGATTGTACTTGCCGCACTGGTGTATCTTTTTAATCATGCACCGGCGTTGTTTAACAGTAATACTGCAACAAAAGTAACACTGATACCCGAACAGGACAGACTGTTGCCCGCCGGTACATTCACCCCCGATTCAACTATCCTCGCATTCAGCTCTGATAAAAGAACTGCTGAAGAATTTTTAACCGCATCGTCTTATCCTGCACCTGCTTCAGGCAAGCTGGCCAGTGCCATCGATTTTACCAGCCCGGCTGATCCTGGCAGCGGTCGCGACTACTTCAGTGCAAAACACTACTATCGAAAACAGATTGCTGATTCGACATCAAACACGCACACACCGGTTAAAGTGGAAGCAGCAACAACGCTGAAACGCTCCGTCACGAAGGTGCCTTTCCTGCAACTTGATAGTGATGATCCCTACGCGCAGCTGGTTGTCACGAACGGTTCAGCTCTGTTACTTACTGATATTAACGATCAGGAACAGTTCACACCGGTTGCAAGTGGCGCACAAGTCGCAGCACTGGCAACAAACGGTGAGTGGTTCAGGGTAGTCACCACAAGTGGTGAGCAGGGATACCTTCATCGTTCCGAGATTTCAGTCGCCGTGGTCGACCCTTCACGACAATCATAATGCCGCACAACTTCACACGGGTTTTACAGATTGCGATCGGATTGCTGACGCTTATCTGCTCCTCTGCCAGCGGGCAGAGTCTCTGGTCAGGCTATATTAACGACAAGACATTCGACGATAAAACCTACGGATATCTTTTTACCGGCAGTGCATCCTCTGCCGATCGAAAACTAAGGCTCGTATGCTACGCACCCGATACGTATACGTTTTACCTGCGCACCGACCACAGTGCTGACGACCGCACCGCGACTGTTCGGTTTGTCGTAGACTCTCTGCCGGCAGTCACGGTAGAGGTGCAACACAATAGCGACGGCATATCAATGTCCAATCAATCAGAACAGTTCTGGCCGCTGATAGCGCAAATGGTGGCTGGTGCAAAACTGCGCATACACCTGCCGGATGAAACGTCACCGGTTCAGTTCAACCTGAGCGGATTTACTGACGCCTACACCGGCATGTGCGGCTGGATAAAGACTTCCAGCCAGTACACCTCACATCTGGCGCTTTATCGCTAGCCGTATTGCTGTTAACCCCGAACGTCCCGACTGTTGTGTGGATCATTGCCGCATCACGCGGCAGCATCGTGCCCCGCCCCGGGTACTCATCTGCTCAAGACACACTCCGGCAATATTGAGTTATAATTGCCAAGAATAATATAAGATCCTCCAAGCAATCCCATTCATGTCTCTGGTCATAGTTGTACCTGGTCAAAGTGTCCTGAGTCACCATAACTATTCTAATATGACCCGGAAAACCGATGATCCAAGCCGCCCCGGATAGCAGCCGGGTCGCAGACATTGAAGCAGCGTGGCAGCTTCGTGAAGCCGATCCGAAACAAGCGCTGGAATCAGTCAGACGCATGCACCTGCACGTGGCGGAGCAGTCTCTGGACCATGCACGGATTCTCATAGTGGAAGCAGCCTGTCATTGGCGTGACTTCCGCTTTGTCGACATGATGGACCGCCTGATCAGCGCCTTCGAAATACTCAAAACAGACAAAGATCCTCTGTGGACGGCACGACTGCACGGCAGAATCAGCGTCTGCCTAACCAGCATCGGGGATATGGCAGGTGCCTACAAACATCTTCATCTACAGCTCAGTGCGGCTGCAAAATGCACCAGCAGCTCGAATAAACAAGAAGAGCTGTTCACCGTTTTTCATAACATGGGCCGGCATTTCTTTGTCCGCGAAGACTACGCCCGCGCAGATCGTTGTTACCAGCGCTGCTACCGCTATCTGACAGGGGACGACATCACGACAGTTCTGCTACGGCAAAACCATGCAGAAACCCTGGCGCGACGCGGAAAACTCGACATTGCGGCCGCCGAAGTAGAAAAATCTCTTCGCCTGAGTGAACAGCTGTCACCTAACCGGGCAGCTGTTTATGCATTCGGCGTCAAAGCGTGGATTCAGATTGCTCAGGGAAGAATAAGCGACGCCGAACACACGCTGCAGTCTGCCATTGAATATGCCGTAGAAAACGACATTCCCAGTGCTCAGTTACGCATGAAACTGGCAAAGCTGCACCTGCAGGAACACCAGCCAGCGCGGGCACAGTCCGATCTTCAGCCAGTCGATGCCATCATCAGTGACAAGGGAGATAAACACGATCGCGCCCACTATCACGAACTCATGAGCCAGGTGCTGGAGGCCGGTGAAAACTTCAAAGCCTCGCTAATGCACTACAAAATTTTTCATAAAACACAGCAGGAAATCCGTACTTCAGAAAAAAACTCTCGAATGCAGGCGGAAAAGCTTATCGACCGACTGGAACAGGTTCGACGTCAGTCAACGATACTCAAACGCGAAAATCTTGAACTCAAGGATAGAGTCGACCGCTACCGGTCTCTGCATGAAGAAGCCAGAGAGCTCAGCGAGAGAGACTCGCTTACCGGACTCTATAATCGGCGAATGCTGGAGTCGATGGCAGAGGACATCATTGAACTGACAGCCAACGCGACCTCTTCGGTCACTGTGGCGGTTGTCGACCTGGATCACTTTAAACGAATCAACGACACCTTCGGTCACCAGACCGGCGACATGGTTCTGAAAGATTTTGCGCAACTGATTTCTACGACGTTTCGATCTGCGGATTGTGCCGCACGCTATGGCGGGGAGGAATTTGTTCTGGTCATGCCTCACGCCAGTGAGGAAAACGCCCGGGAAGCGCTCTATCGGCTACGCAAACTGACCGCGCAGCACGACTGGCGCGGCATAGACAATCGATTAACGGTCACATTCAGTGCAGGTATCGCCACTACTAACAGCAAAACAACTTTTCAAACCCTGTTCCGGCAGGCGGACAAGGCGCTGTACTATGCAAAAGCACTGGGCAGAAACAGAATCTGTGCAGACGGCGAACCGGTTGACTTTACCGGTACCGAAGTCGTACCGGACATTGATCTGTCAAAGCTCAAAAACGCTTATAGCTAGCTTCCACCCTCGCACCACGGCGAAACACAGGCAACCGGCTAATGCCCGCTGCGCACGTCACCGGTGAGCGCATGTAAATACTCAACTATGTCGTTGATATCGGTCCCGGTCAGTTCAAGCGGATGTAACAGGCTGTCGGTTCTGGCCCCTGATACGCGATGAGATTTCTCATTATAGTGTCGGACGACCTCTGCCAGATCCGCACTACTGCCATTGTGAAAATAAGGCGCGGTGAGCGCGATATTTCTTAGTGTGGGTGTTTTCTGCGCCTTCTGATCCGAGCGTCGATCGGTCACTGCACCGCGCCCCGTACTACTCGATACCACACCCACATCGTGAAAGGCATTATCAGTGAAGTTGGACCCGCTGTGACACGCAATACAATTGGCCCTGCCGTTGAACAGCCGCTTACCTCGCTGTGCTGATGCAGTCAGATTATTATCGTTGAGGTGGCTGTTACCGGTGATTCTAATTGTTCTGACAAATGCAGCCGTGGCACGAGCAACCTCACTGATACCCGGCTCGGTGTTATAAACCGAACGCAGCTCACTGCGCAGCGATTCAGGCAATGCACTTACCATTTGCGCTGCATCGGCAACCCCCATCTCGCCGTTCTGCATGATGGTATGGATGGACTGTACTTCCAGAGATCCGGCACCGCCGCTGTAGAAATATAAATCTGACAGCAGCATATTGGCAATGGCGGGCGTATTAGTGACACCGACTTTGGCGTTAATGCCGCTGGCCAGCTGCTGCCCGTCGCTGAATCCACGGGAAGCCTGATGGCAACTCGCACAGCTAATAGAGTTATCCCGTGACAGGGCTTTTGAATTAAACAGTTTTTCTCCAACGCTTATCTCAGCAGATCCACCGTTAAAACGCAGATCAACGACCGGTGACACATCGGGGTAGTCCGCAGCCATCCCCGATCTGGAAAAGAAACTATTGCCCGAATGGCTGATATTGCGTTTTCGCCATGCCAGTGTTTCGATATCTGCATCAGACAGCGTTGACGCATATAAATGTACGTCATCAATTTTCATTAGCAGGCTGCCTGCTCCATTGCCGTCAGGCCCTATGACCAGTGAAGTATCTGAACCTGCGGGTACAAGCAATTCGCCATCACCGTCAGTGCTGCCCGCTAACACGCCGTCTACATAGATTTTCAGCACCCCGAGTGACCAGGTGGCGGCGACGTGATGCCATTGATTGCTGCTGATGTTTGCATTCGCCTGAAAGTTACTTCGGCTACCATCATTGTTGACTTCGACAATCACCTTGCCCTGCTGCACAGACAGATTCAGCAGATTGCCCAGACGCAGCAACTGCGTTTCCTGCCCCAGCGCATTCGCATTGAACCAGAGTGCTACCGCGACCGCATTGTTCTGCGCTACAGGCTGCATTGCGCGTGCGTTAATCCGTGACACCACAGAGGCTGCACGCGGAAAGAATATTGAATTACCCACCGCGCCTTCACTTTGATCTTTAAGAATGCGCCGGCTGGACCACAGTTGCTTAACGTTGTAGTGCTCAAACGGATACTGCGCTCCGTTTTGCAACACGCCAGTGTGCTGGAACGAAGAAAGATCAGCGGTTTTATCAGTGATATGTCTGGTGGATTCACGCCTGTTCTGTTCTGCCGAAGGCGCTCCGGCACCGGAGCGGCTCCAGGCCTGCAGCAGCGACTGATCATGCAGCAACGGCTCATTCATCGGGTAGAACGCGATCAGATCTTTCGGGTATAACGGGAACGGCACTTCGTAGTAACGATTGCCGGTCAGCCAGAAGCCATAACTCTGTGGAAACGGATTAACCGGCAAAGGCGTATTTGCAGTACCTGCTACAGCACTCCATGAAGTCGGATACTGCCCCGCGGGGCGGAAAAACACGTTATTCCAGGTATTCTTTCCCATCGTGACATTGGTGCCGGCATACTTGCGCGCCTCATAGGCATTGACTATCGCCTTGTACTGCCCGCCGTTGCCGGAAGCAAAATGATTGTAGGCGTCGGTCGGGTTACCACGCGCGTTGTTTATATCACCATCAAGATGCCACAACTGCCCTCCTGTACGCAGACCGGCCATCGTTGCACCGGAGCGATTACCGCCATGAAAAGTTGATTTAGACATAAAGAAAACTTCTGTACCGCGCAAACTCACCCACGGGTAAGCCCCCTGAACAACGCCACCGGCACCCAGCAGCTCTCCGTTGTACTGTCGCAGCGGTGATGATGCGAACGGAAAACGATCAGAGAATCGCAAACTGCCCACTGATGTTTCGCCTGAGGCACTGCCCGGCCCGTGCTGATAATACATATCTGCAACGTTGGCAGGTGCAGACCACCCCTGCACCGCATGCTGATCGGGATGGTAAATGTAATTCACTTCACCTCCATGACCACTGCGTACCGCCGGGTTGCTGTTGCCGCTGTAAACAATCAACCGGCCGTCCAGTGTGGCAGAAGGCTCATATCCGTAAATCAATCGTCCCTGTGTATCACGTAAAGCCTGCGCTCTGGAATGCACCAACACATTATGTACCTGCGCGTTCGCGGTTCTGGCGTTCTTAACCACAACACTTGCTTCAAAACGCGTGAGAAATATTTTCTTTCCCCGGGCGGCATTACCCGGTATCAGATCATATTCACTCGATACCCCATCGGTGCGCTGAGACCCCATGACCACGTAGAAGCGATAGGTTTCATACTGACCGAAGTCATCAATGTCACCCTGCGCATTAGACCGGAAGGGGTTGGTCTGATAGCGGTTATTCGGATAAACCGCGATGTTAAAAGGAATACTAATACCAATCTCATTGACCCCGACCTTACCCGGCAGGTTACTGCGGGATATTTCGGCGTTGCTCATGGCGTCAGAGGCCAGCACATAATTGCCGGAGAACAGATCAGGCGACTCCAGTGCCGAGACTGACTGCCCGCTCAGCCGTTCTGCCCTGAGCACACGCACCACGGCTACGCGCTTGCCATTGCCGGCACCCACCACATCGAATAACAGACGGCTATCCCACGATGTTGCCAGCGCACTGGCACTGTTGTTTTTCAGTACCGTCGAACGACGGGTGTCACTGAGTTGTACCGCACTGCGCGATACAGCCTTTATTCCTGCAATTGCTCTGGTTTCTAACAGGTTTGAATTGCTGTATTCAATAGAACCGCTGCGCAGCTCAAGCGTTTTAGCCTGATCGGCTGCGATAGACACACGGTATTTTGTCGGGTTACCACAAGTCAGCAGCGTCGCCGCCGCTTGTGATGCCTGTGACTTTTCAAACAAGCAGTGCGGGCCGGTACCGGCCGCATTAAATGACACTTTGATGGTACAGCGACTCTCCCCCTGAGCGACTTCGCATACGGCAGCCGGTATTTGAAGCGTTCCCGGCGCCTGTGCAATACCAGCGGGTGCCGTCGATGATTCACCGCTGATAGCACCGGAAGAGGTGACCGGTTGATTTGCCTGCTGATCAACCCTATTGCCGGCCACACAACTACTCACACCATTCCAGCCCCAGCCGTCGCCATCAGGATCAATACACTCAGTTGCCTGAGGCTCGCTGCCCGCCGACTGAGGCTGCACCACCGGCATTTGACTGACCCGACAACTGGCCACCCCGTCCCAGCCCCAGCCATCGCCATCCGGGTCAACGCAACTGCCCGACCCGGGCCCGCCTGTCACCGGTTCGCCTGCCCCGGATTGCGGCGTTGCTACAGCAGAGTTACCGACGATACAACTGCCGACGCCATCCCAGCCCCAGCCGTCACCATCACTGTCAACGCAAGCTGCGCCAGCACGGGTTGATAAGGAAATGATACAAAGAAACCAGCCAAGTAAAACAATCGGCGATCGTAGAAATAGAGGCATGCTGAAGTTCGCACCGAGTCCACATTGGGGGAACCCTCCATGGTACAAACACCGATGCAATTACCAACGAATCTCTGCGCTAAATTTTTGTCTCTTGGTCTTAGCTAAATTCCTAAGTTACGCCCATGGTGCATGTCTTGAAATCTTTGCTTGAGCTGCTGTTATTACAGGCTGACAACTATCAGGGAATTTCGGGTGACTCTGCTATCACCCATCGTCTTTCAATGCCATTTGTGCCGACAGCATCTGCCCGTCACAGTCCGAAAAGCGTGCGTTAATATCGAGGGTTGATCCAACAATCACAGGCAACATTCCAACGGATTGAACACGTTGTACATGATATGCAACACAAACGTTCTGCCGGCTCCAGACAACAACTACGCCGGTAGCAGGCGGTCAAAATGACCCGATATTCAAGTAGTGAAACCGAGGCAGGCCAATGCTTTGCACACGATGGTCTGCACGCCGAAAGAAAAACTGCAGTCTGGTACCGGGCATACTGATCATCGCCCGTAACCTGAAAGGGTGATGCAGTGATGACCGGAAATCATGCATACTCTCAGAAATAACTATAAAAAAAATTCATGTATTTCCGGTAGTAGTTTGGACTAGAAGGATCGCTGATGACCAACCCTGAGAAGCACGCGGCTGCGCTTATCTCGATTTACGATGCAGCCAACGATTCCGACGCGTGGAATTTGTCATTAGATGCATGCGTAGACTACGTTCAGGCACACAGCGCAAATATTATGTTCCATGAAAACGACCGGCACTCACGCTGGCGCTATGCACTGGGGAGTCAGCGATGGCGGGCGTGCTCCCCGGAACAGATGGAAAAAACCATTCAATTTTTTGAAAAGTACGACTCGCAGGCCTGGAAGTATGTACACAGTCATCGCAAGCAAACCCTGCTGCTCGACACGGATTTCTGGACCGACTCAAACACACTCGTCAACAGAGAGGATTATGAGTTTTTCCGCAGCGAGCTCGGTTTTGAGCGAAAAGCCGGCTGCCGACTCAACGACAACCTGTGCTGGACAGACAACATCGCGTTTCAGTTTCCAATAGCACAACAGCAGGTGCCGCAGGAAAACCTGCAGCGCATTAAACATCTGTTACCCCATGCAGCAAAATCTATCGAACTCTGGCGTACCTTTTCCATTCTCAAATCACAATACCAGGCTGTGCTGGCAGCACTGGATCATGTAAGCATTGGACTGTGTGTGGTTGCACCCGGCGGCTCGGTGATTGTGGCTAATGAAGCGGCGCAAAACATTCTTTCACTCGGCAGTGATATTCGACTTGGACAGGACAAACAGCTTCACTGCCGCTCCAGTGAAATACATCGTTCTCTTCGCCATGCTATTGAACAAAGCTGCGCTACTGCTACGGGTACGGCTTCAGTGGCGGAGGCTTTTCAACTGGTCGGCAATGACGGCGCACCTCAGATTTCAATAGAAATTTCACCGCTTAGAGATTCCGGCGCTGAGATCGCCACGCACTTTACCGGTGCGCTGGTCACACTGATAGATCTGTCAGCGGATTTAAGCATCGACTGTGGCCGGATTGCCTCTGCCTACAAATTAACGGCTACTGAACAACAGGTCTGCCAGCTATTGACGACAGGCTTATCCGTTGCAGACATTGCCGACAGCAGAAATGTCACACCCGATACGATTAAGTCACAGCTTAAATCTATTTATCGAAAGACCCGCTGCCACAGCCGGGTTGAACTGATTCGACTGGCGCTCAAAGCCAATCCACCGGTTAAATAAAGATCAACGAGTCTCCCGGGACTGCGCGCCTGTATTCAATTTATTTGCACAGTGCTCAGTTACTGTAGCCCTCTGTTAAATCTAACTGAGAGCCACCCATGCGCATGCGTTTCGGTCACACATTCAGTACAGCGGCTTGCCTCGCCCTGTTGCTTCCGGCAATAGCCACCGCAGATAAAACACAAATAGATGCAGACATCTGGGCCGACAACTGGTTTGCGCTGTATATCGGTGAGCAATTGATCATGGAAGATTCAGTGCCTATCACCACAGAGCGTTCATTTAATAAAGAGTCTTTTACTTTTGAAGCCGATTTACCGGCGCAACTTAATCTGATCGTCAAGGACTTCAAAGAAAACAACACCGGCCTTGAATATATAGGTTCGCGACGACAGCAGATGGGTGACGGTGGCTTCATCCTTCAGCTAAAAAACAGCCAATCCGGTGAAACAATGCTGGTCAGCAGCTCAGAATTCCGCTGTTTTGTCACCCACAAGGCACCGTTAAATAAAGACTGTGAAAAATCCAGCAGCCCGCAAACCGATTGTCAGGTGGAATCTGATGATGCACCGGCGGGATGGATGTCAGCAGCATTCGATGACTCTGCGTGGGCGTCAGCCAGCGAATACAGCGAAAGCGAAGTCAGACCGAAAGACGGCTACGACCGCGTGACCTGGGATAACAATGCAAAACTCATCTGGACTTCAGATCTGGAATCCGACAACACACTGCTGTGTCGTGCACTGATTGCCGGCTAGCGCGATCACTCGATTTGATTTTCAACGGCTGACTCCGCTTAGCCGCGAATCAACTCATCACAGCCTGTAAAGTCAACAATGATCTTCAGCATTATCGCAATGTAAATTTCGCAATTCTTGCACACTGAAGCCATGTTCCAGCGGTATTATCGATAGTTGACCACTCCCGAAAAAAGGAACCGATAATGAGCGAAGAACTGGAAATCGATCGTAAAATCTACGACCTGTACGATGAGTATTGTCACTCCGGCATGGACAGACGCACATTTCTGCAACGAGCCAGTGTGCTGGTTGTGGGCGGGCTTGCCATGGCGCAGTCACTGTTGCCGCGTTACGCGGAGGCGGCAACCATTTCGTTCACCGACGAAAGAATCAAGGCGAACTATGTCGACTACGATTCACCGGGCGGCACTTCAGGTGAAATGCGCGGTTATCTGGTTGCCCCCACCACCGAAGGGCCGCACCCGTCGGTACTCGTCATTCATGAGAATCGCGGGCTCAATCCGTATATCGAAGACGTGGCAAGGCGCATGGCCACCGAAGGGTTTCTGGCACTGGCACCTGACGGGCTTTCCCCGGTTGGCGGATACCCGGGCAATGACGACGATGGCAAGATACTCCAAAAGAGCCTCAACCAGAGTGAGCTGAAGCAGGACATGCTCAACAGTGCGGCTTATTTGAAAAGCCATGAATCCTCAAACGGTAAGCTCGGCGCTACCGGTTTTTGCTGGGGCGGTGGCACCACCAACTTTCTCGCGGTGGAAATGGGTGCTGATCTCTCTGCAGGTGTGCCATTCTACGGTGCCGCACCCGCTGCGGAAGATGTGGCAAAAATTGCGGCGCCGCTTGTGATTCAGGCGGCCGAAGATGACAAGCGCATCAACGCCATGTGGCCTGACTTTGAAGCTGCGTTAAAAGCCGGCGATAAAACTTTTGAACATCATGTTTACGAGGGTACCCGGCACGGCTTCCACAATAACTCAACGCCCCGCTACAACGAAGCAGCGGCTGATCTGGCCTGGGAACGAACCCTCGGACTTTTCAAAGCCACACTTATGTAAAGCCACCCTTGTATAAGCACTACGGCGTGCGGAGTCATCTCCGCAC
>JAHDHK010000061.1:0-1585 GCA_020631335.1 Chromatiales bacterium | reverse complement strand
CTTATGTAAAGCCACCCTTGTATAAGCACTACGGCGTGCGGAGTCATCTCCGCACGCCCTATTCAATATTGTTTAAATCATTGCCCGAACAATAACCCGCGACAACAAAGGCCGGTCTATCGGGCAACATCAGCCGAAACACCGAAAGAAGAATCAACCGGGTAAACCTGCTGCCTGAACGTGGTAACACTCTACAACGGGACCCGGCCATGCGATGCTTTTTTCAACCACAGTTAACCGGCAACATGCGCTAACAGTTACCCGCCACAGGTGCATCAGGCAGAACACAGCAAACGGGGTGTAATCTCGAAGGCCCTGCGTGACTCATTCACAAAACCTGGCAGCGTGACCAATATTTCACCTGTCAGTTGGATCTATTTTCAAACAATCGCAGTACAATAGACGGGTTTGCCCGGCCGCACGCAACATTCAAGCATATGGCGCCGGGTAGTCTAGAATAATTTTAAGAATCCGGAACCCGTCAATACTATGAGCAGAACCTCCTACCTGCCCCCGTCACTTGTTAGAGTAGAAAAAATCGCATTGAGCGGACCGGGGGTAGTGATTCTTACCGGACCCTCGAGTTGCGGGAAGGGCGAGGTTGCTCACGCGCTGTGCGAAACACTGTCTATCGACCCGGAGCGCCATCTCTCTATGGGAGGTATTCTGCGCAATACCGTTGAACGCTCGAAGAATGACAGTAACTACGCAAAGCTTCTGGACGAAAAATATTCGCTGTCCCGCCACGTCAGTATGTTTGATTGTATTGACACCTCAAACGAGCTCACCGAAAAAGTTCAGCGTTACCTGCCGGAATTACAAAAACACTTTGGACGCGATCCGGAAGATAAAAATGCGGACGCCAGCCAGCTGGAATGGCTGGAGTTCTGTACCGTACGCGGCTTGTTAATACCGAATCGCTGGACGCAGGATCTCATCTCTGCAGAAATTGACACCATCCTGCAAACCAAAAACGAAGACGGTACCGACGGCTACAACCTGCCTTTCATTCTTGATGGTTATCCAAGAACCGTGGCGGCAGCAGAACACCTGCTGAACTACCTGAACAGTGTTAATGTCCCGGTGCTGAAAGTGCTGCACCTGTCCATTAGCAAAGCAGAAATGAGCGCGCGCGCCGGCAAACGCGGACGTGAAGACGACCATGAAGAAGCACTGAGAAGCCGGTTTGAATTTTATGTAGAAAACGTACAACCCTCCGTTGACTACATGAAAACTGAACTCGGCGGTGCCGCGATTTCACTGATCGACGCACACCAGCCTTCATTTGTTGAAGAGAACGGCGAGCGGAAATTCCAGCTGCAGGACTCAATCGATAATGTTGTCTCTACCTCGCTCAGAGCACTGGGTGTTCCCAGAGTGATCGTACGGGACATGATCGAAGCACGCACCGCCAAGCGTAATTCAAACGAACAATAGCAGTTTGCAGGATCACTTCGATGTTGCCCCGTCGCAGAGTTACGGGGCTGGAACCTGCATCGTCAAACCGGTTACATCTGTATAACTCTTAGTGGTGACCGGTATTGTTGTGATTCCGGCATTGTATGCAATCCTTCCAATAGCGACT
>JAHDHK010000060.1:9741-26076 GCA_020631335.1 Chromatiales bacterium | reverse complement strand
CAACCGTTCAACCCACGCTTTACGTTCAACACCATCATCAGCAGTATTCAAAAAACACCTGACAACACTTTTGTACTGACCACAGACACTGGTCTGTCGATAACCAGCCGCTTCGTCATCATCGCCACCGGCGCCGGTGCATTCACACCCGTAAAACTGCGCGTCGATGCGCTGACTGCATTTGAAGATAGGCAATTGTTTTACAACTCGATACCCGATTGCAGTAATCGCCACGTTATCGTCGCCGGAGATACACCTGCAGCAATTGACACAGCCCTGAGTCTTGCCGGACAAACCAAATCTCTCACCTACCTGCATCGGAAAAAGAGAATGGCAGGCTCGTCAATTCAGCACCATGAACTGGAACAACAAAAAGATGCGGGCGACATCGATATCATTCAGGGCAAAGTGACAGATGCTGTCATTGCTAATAATCAGCTCAATGGCTTGGTTATTCAGCGCGGCGACAAACAACAACAGGAAATACCGACAGATCTGGTACTACCGCGGCTTGGCAACTCACCCAAACTCCAGGACTATGCACAATGGGGGCTGACCACCGAAAAAAATCAAATAAAAGTGGATAGCACAGGCTTTGAAAGCAACGTTAACGGGGTTTTTATCGCGGGTGATATAAATAATTATCCCGGTAAGCGTAAACTGATACTGTGCGGCTTTCATGAAGCCACACTGATCGCCTTTGCAATCGCTGCACGAATGCAGCCCGACAAACCCGTGCACACACAATACACAACCACCAGCACCGTCTTACTGGAACGTCTGGGTGTCACCAGACACTAGCAAACCCGTTCATCGGTCTAACACAACATACACGCGAGAAACCATTGAAAGTTGATAGAAGAATAATGGACATACTGGTATGTCCGATTACAAAAGGCAGCCTTGTGCAGGTTGGAGAGGAACTCTGGAGCAAGCAGGCTGGACTGGCCTATCCAATTAAAGACGGTATCCCGATTATGCTCGAGCACGAGGCGCGCTCGTTAACCGAAGAAGAACTGGAAGATCTCAAGAAGCGCTGAGGCTCTTCAGTTTGAATGAGCCCTTTCAGCTGTTAAGGTGCGTTATAAAATCTGTACCGCTAGCGCGACAACACTAATAAATTCAGTGCTGCCTTAACACGCGTTGATCGCCATCCTTGCGTATGGTGACACCAGCACTAGTTGATACTGACCACTTCAGAGCGCACATCCGATACCGCTTCAATTGAACCACCATCAACCAGCACCTGCTTCTTCAGTTGAAAGTAAAGCTTCGACTTACCTCTATCTCTGCCGGTGGGTGCAAAGTGAAGTACATCGCTGTATACCTTCCAGTCAGCCCCATCAAAACTCTTGTCAGTGCTTACCCGGTAATGCGTTGGTTTGCCTTGCACATAGGCCAGAAAAGACAGCCCGTCGTCACCGCTCGGAAAATAAGACAGCGCATTTAGTTTAAGTGGCCAGTTGGTACTGGTTTTACCATTGGTAATACCCGGCTTCAGACTCACCATTTTCATCGCACGGCATTTCTTACTCGACAAACCCTCTGTCACCAGCACATCTTTAATCACGTTGCTGCCATTCAAAGGGGCCTGTAGCGCGATACCCCGGAAGTTACTCTTGGAGACGGTAATCAGCACCGGCTTTTCAGGAATATCTTCATAAAGCGCCATACCATCGTACGACGTAACCGCCGTGCCATATTTATCAGGGTCAGCACCGGTGCCTATACACACCGCTGCGTTGGCCACGGGTAAACCACTGTTAGCATCCAGTACGCGCACACCCAGTTTTGCTGCATGCGCGCTGCTGAATAGCGTCAATCCCAGCGCAACCAGAGCGGCACTGATATAGCGATGTTGTTTGATCATGAATATCCCCCAAAACGGAAAGGGCCGGAAAATCTCCCGGCGATTGGGCGGATATTATGAAAATCGAGCAGTTTATGTCAATAAAATGACACACTGTGTTTCAGGAAGTAGAACTGCATCAAACAGCAACTGAGTAACAGCCACGGTAAATGCAATTTTCCAATGCACTACCAGTGTCGAAAGCGACCGGTGTCGAGATGAACAAAGTCCGAACTCGGGTAGAAGCCTACGCCACCATAGCGCAGAGAAATAGCCGCCTCGCGCACTTGTGCGGCCGGTACATCCGGCACCCGGATATCAACAGCCCGTCCTTCCATGTGCAGGCTTCGTTTAGCAACGCCAGAAGAGAAGCGCCTGAGCTTTGCATTGGTAGACGCCGAGCGATAGCCGGAAATTACGTGAAATGGTCCGGCCAGCCCGAGCACACCACTCAGATCATGAAGGTAATCGAGCAACAGCGGATCTATCGGATGCGTCTCTTCGGTGCGGTGATCTCGAAGCAAATGATCGATGTCCGGCAGGTTACCAGTCAACAACGCTCCATCAACCCGATACGGTGCACGGATATACTCATTGGTATGCAGAGCAAGCAACTCCACAATTCTGACGTCATTTCCCGCGCCGAAGACATTGCTGTTGCCGGCGAATATCGCAGAAGCAGAAATAGCAGAGGAAATAAAGTCGCGACGATTCAAAGACACAATTGGGTCGTGTGATAAGGTTTGCAGGAAATAACATGGGCGAGTATCAATCGCATCTGATAGAGAGATCAACAATTCAGACACTATCTATCACCGATTTAGGCAGGTATTGTGATCAGGTTCTCAGCAATCGTCACTGTTGCGTAATGAATCGCATCGCAAAGAAGAGAAATGGCTCATCAACTCAGGGAATGCCGAGTAAACGCATCGAAACAAGGACTGCAGACTAAACGAGGCGTTTTTCTCGTCGATACCAAATCAATATGGTGCGCTTAACCAGCTGCACCGGGCGGCCAAAACAGTAAAGAAACCATATAGCCGACAACAACTATCTAAAGCACACATTCAAAACCAGTTGTAAGTTATGGATATCAAACAAACCGAAGTTTCACTGGCACATATTAATGACGCCTATCAGGTGGCGACTATGTCCAGAGAAACGATTGAACAGGGATTGCAGTGGAGCTGGACTCCTGAACGCGTGGGGCGCTGCATACTATCCCCCGAAATCAACGTTGTGACGGCAAAACACGACGGCGAGCTGATCGGCTTCGGCATCATGTTCTATGGCAACACCAAGGCTCACCTCAATTTACTGGGTGTTGATGCAGGCTGGCGCTCACATGGCATTGGCAGCCGGTTACTTGGCTGGCTGGAAAACTGCGCACTGACCGCAGGACTGGAGTGTTGCCAACTGGAATTGCGCGAGTCAAACACCAAGGCCCGGAAATTCTACACAAGCCACGACTACACAGAGATCGAAAGAGTTGCCGGCTACTACCAGCAACAGGAAAACGCCATACGAATGTCAAAGCGACTTCGGGAGTCTTTCAAGTCCGAGTAGTGGTATTCACACTACCCGATCACAATCGCCCTGAAATCGTTTACGTTTGTGAGCGTGGGGCCGGTCATGACCAACCTGTCCAGAGACTCAAAAAAACTATAACCATCGTTGTTAGCAAGATACGCCGTGGCACTTAAGCCCTGAGCCTGCGCACGCGAAAGACTGTCGGGCCTGACTATTACACCGGCATTGTCCTCACTGCCATCAACACCGTCAGTATCGGCGGCCAGCGCGTAAACACCCTCAACGCCATCAAGTGCAACACAAAGCGCCAACGCGAACTCTGCATTGCGCCCGCCCCTGCCCTGACCTCGCACGGTTACCGTTGTTTCGCCACCGGACAGCAGCACACATGGTTTGTTCACCGGCTGTTGATGTTTAAGCACCTGCTTAACAATACCTGCATGTACTTTGGCGACTTCAGCGGCTTCTCCTTCGATACTGTCGCCCAGGATCATAGGCTGATAACCGGCCTCAGCTGCAAGATCTGCTGCTGCCTGCAGTGAAATCTGTGGTGTTGCAATCAGTGATGAATGGCAGTTTGCAAAGAACGCTTCCTGCGGCTTGGGCGTTTCATCAGCTGCAGCATGCAGATGCGCAATGACAGAGGCTGGCTGCGATATCCCGTATTTTTCTACGATGGCAATGGCGTCTGCAAAAGCCGTCGGATCCGGCACGGTCGGACCGGAGGCAATAACATCCAGGTCATCATCAGGCACATCGGATATCAACAGCGTGACCACTCGGGCCGGCTGACATGCGCGAGCAAGCCGTCCACCTTTTATCGCTGATAAGTGCTTACGCACGCAGTTCATTTCTTTAATGTTTGCGCCACTTTTTAATAACGCAGTGTTGATTTGCTGCTTATCTTCAAGGGTAAGACCCGGGGCAGGCAATGACAGTAGAGAGGAACCTCCACCAGAGATTAGACAAACCACCAGATCGTCCTTTGACAGCCCGCTTACCGTGGAAAGCAATCGCTTTGCTGCAGCTTCACCGGCCGCATCCGGCACCGGGTGGGACGCCTCGACAATTTCAATTTGCCGACACTCCACTGCATGTTCGTAGCGGGTCACCACCAGACCGGACAGTTTGTCTGCAGGGCCTGTCCAGGCTTTTTCAAATGCCTGAGCCATGGCTGCCGATGCCTTGCCTGCACCAACCACAATCGTTCGTCCTGCCGGTGGTTCGGGCAGAAAGTCCGGTAACGACACAGCGGGCTGAGCGGCGGTCACTGCCGCTTCAAACATATCCTGAAGCAGACGTTCCTGATTACAAGCTGAGCTAACGGTCGGGTGTGTCAAACTACTCTTCTCCGGTTATTGCCTGATAAACGGCTGCCATCATCAGCGTGGAACAGCAGCCGGTTTTACAAAAAACCGGTTGTACACAGGCTAATGTTTGATTGTTGCACCGGCAGTCATCAATACAGCCGGCTGCCGTCTGCTCGTCTATTCTACCGTATCCGGCTCCATCCGTGATTTTCCCATGCCCCGATCAGGTACAATAAGAGAATTCCACCCATTGCACGGCCTACCGAGAGAAAGATGTTAACGACTGCTGCACAACCGACAGAGTTATTCGGTTATCCGCGCTATTGGGCCGAGTGCTTTGGACCCGCCCCTTTTCTGCCGGTATCACGCGAAGAAATGGATCAACTGGGCTGGGACAGTTGCGACATCATTGTGGTGACCGGAGATGCCTACGTCGATCACCCGAGTTTCGGTATGGCCATTATCGGGCGCCTGCTCGAAGCTCAGGGTTTCAGAGTCGGCATAATCGCACAACCCGACTGGCAGTCAGCCGATCCGTTCAAAATACTCGGGAAGCCCAATCTGTTTTTCGGTGTAACTGCCGGCAACATGGATTCCATGATCAACCGCTATACGGCAGATCGTAAAATACGTTCAGACGATGCCTATTCTCCCGACGATGTCGGCGGCAAACGACCGGATCGATGTTCACTCGTGTATGCGCACCGTTGTCGTGAAGCGTACAAAGATGTACCCGTTGTACTGGGTGGTATCGAAGCATCCCTAAGGCGCATAGCGCATTATGACTATTGGCAGGATAAAGTTCGACGCTCCCTGCTGGTCGATGCAAAAGCAGACATCCTTCTCTATGGCAACGCCGAACGTGCGATTGTCGAAATTGCACACAGACTGGCGGCCGGTGAGTCGGTCAGTCAACTTCAGGGCATTCGTGGTACCGCTTATCTGTGCGAAGCACCACCACAGGACTTCATTGCACTGGACTCAACCAGCATAGATGAACCGGGTAAAGTCGACGAGATCCCGAACCCCTACGCCGAAATAGAACAAAACCCGCCACCGTCATCAGACTCATCATCAAATGACACCACGGCTGCCGGCACTTCGACAATAAAATTTCTCAGCAAAGAACAACGCCTGCAGCAGATCGCCGAACGGCGGGCTAAAACCTACATCCGCCTGCCGGACTACGAGCAGGTTAAAAAAGACCCGGTGCTTTATGCTCATGCCAACCGGGTGCTACACTTGGAAACCAACCCTGGCAATGCCAGAGCGTTGATGCAAAAACATGGCAATCGCTATATCTGGATAAACCGTCCGCCGATTCCACTGTCCACAGAAGAAATGGACTACGTGTTCGATCTTCCGTATGCACGCGTCCCTCATCCTGTGTACGGCGGGGCAAAAATACCGGCTTATGAAATGATTCGTTATTCAGTCAATATCATGCGGGGTTGTTTTGGCGGCTGTACCTTCTGCTCCATCACCGAACACGAGGGTCGTGTAATTCAAAGCCGCTCCGAAGATTCTATTATTCGCGAAATAGAAACCATCAGGGATACAGTTCCGGGTTTTACAGGTGTTATCTCAGACCTCGGCGGCCCTACTGCCAACATGTACCGGCTGGCTTGCAAGTCCAAAAAAATAGAATCCGCCTGCAGAAAACCTTCATGTGTCTACCCGGATATCTGCCCGAACCTCAACACCGATCACTCATCACTGATCAAACTGTACCGGCGGGCACGCGAGCTGCCCGGCGTTAAAAAAATTCTTATTGGCTCGGGACTGCGTTACGACCTGGCGGTAGAATCGCCTGAATACGTTGAAGAACTGGTGACGCATCATGTTGGCGGTTACTTAAAAATAGCGCCTGAGCATACGGAGCGCGGCCCACTCGATAAAATGATGAAGCCGGGCATCGGCAGCTATGAGCGATTCAAAAAACTGTTTGAGAAATTCTCACGCAAAGCTGGCAAAGAACAGTATCTGATCCCCTACTTCATTGCCGCACACCCCGGCACTACCAATGAAGACATGATGCACCTGGCCATGTGGCTGAAACAAAACGGGTTCAGAGCCGATCAGGTACAAACCTTTTACCCATCACCCATGGCAACCGCGACTGCCATGTATCACTCGGGCAAAAATCCGCTGGGCAAGGTAACGCACGAATCTGAAGACGTCGAAACTGTCCGAAAGACACGTCAGCGCCGTCTGCATAAAGCATTTCTGCGCTACCACGATCCTGCAAACTGGCCGCTGTTGCGCGAAGCACTGAAAGAAATGGGACGAGCGGATTTAATCGGTAACAGCAAAAAACATTTGATCCCTAAGTGGCAACCTGATTCCACTGACAGCTACCACAGCCCGAGACGCAAGAACAGTTCGGGTAAGCCAGCCAAAGGCACCATACTCACGCAACACACCGGGCTGCCGCCAAGAGAAACCGGTGCTAAACGCAGTGCCGCAAACAAAAGCACTACCGCTAAGAACAGAAAAAGAAGACGTCCATCGTAAATCGGCGGCAGATACGCTGTTGTCTGCCGCAAAGCCTGTCCGCGGGCATCGTCACCTATCACCATTAAATTGGCACTGTGAGCAAAGCATAGCCTTACTCAAACAGACTGCAGTTGCGTCTGGTGATCGTAAATGCAATCTACACCCTGGTTAACGTCACAGCAAACCAGCTGCGTCGTCAAAGTGAAACTGCAGCTGAAAAACTTGATCAATCAAGACACCATTAGCGGACTTGAATATTCACCTGCATCTGGTTCCACTTGTAATTCACACTGTGGCTGTAGCCGTCTTTGTTGCGCATTGCATCGGACCAGATGATAGTCATGGTCCTGCCGTCTTTGCTGATCCACTTTGGCGACAGCTTGGGCTGATAAGTCAGATTACCGGGGTTATCCGGCGTCCAGTGATCAGTGTAGTAAAACTGTTTCCACGGACCATACGGATTCTCTGAATACCAAAGCCCTAAACTACCCGAGCGGGTATGCATCCATTTGGAATAATAGTCGTGACTGGCTGAGCTCATGCCGTGGCCGCCGTAGGTGCCACCATTGGCCATTACATACACCCCGAGGCCCTCGTTCCAAACAACAGAAGGCAGCCACGAATAAAAACCGAAGTGATTACCGCTAGCATTCTTCTGTGGCAGATAAATATTTGCCTGCCGGCGGTTGATATCTCCCGACCATTGAGGCGTGTCGCCATTCCAGCCGGCAAAATACTGCCAGGCACTGCGATTGCCAACGTCCCACGAGGGTACTCTGGCCAACATCAGCTGATTGCTTTGCGACCCTTCAGGTGAATAGATATACACATACCCGTCGCGCGAAGCCTGATGATCTTTTCCATTTTGCACAAAGCTGACAAAAGAAAACGGATACGCCTCTTTACCATGCGCCGTTCTACCGGCTTCCTGATAGAAAAACATCTCCTGCGCTGCAGTAGACTGTACTGCGTTATCCCACTTGCCGATAAATTTGTCGTTGTTGTTACGGTCTACTCGATTCCAGCTGGCGCCATTGTCATAAGAGCGCAGCATCTTCACTCCGCGGAATGGCCCGGGAGACCACGCAGCAAACTGTGTTTTAGACACCATCGAATACAACGTGCCGTCCACCGACAACATGCCGTAGCCATACCAGCCATCATCATCGGTATGAAAAACCGGATACCCCTGCACTTCCTGCCGCGAAAAGCTGCCCTGGTCTCCCCACAGGCGGTATAAACGACTGTGGTATCGATAAGACCCGTCGAACCAGTCGCCATCTGACATCGCGGTGATTACACTGTCATCAGCAGCCCAGGTCTGACACCAGTTATCGCCTTTGCCGCCAACTCTTCGCAACGTGCTCAGATCAAAAGCAGCCCCCACCGGCGTACCGCCATTGCCCGTATTACCGCCCCCGCCATTGTTGCCACCAGTATTGCCGTCGCCAGCGTTACCGCCACCGGTGTTCAGGTTGCTGCTGCCTGAGCCTACCCGGCAGCTTTGTTCATTTTCCCAGCCCCAGCCATCGCCATCCGGATCACTGGCGGCCGAGCGACAAACGCCGGCCTTGGAATTTGAAGCGACTTTGCAGCTTTGACCGTTTTCCCAGCCCCAGCCATCTCCATCTACATCACTCGCCGCACTGCCACACACAGGCTGCGCGTACGCAGAGGTGGCAAAGAGCGAAGCAGACAGGCAGACGCACACGCAGGCCACGCGCCAAAGCGTGGTCGATCGTTTGAACATGATTTACCCTCGGAACTTCAAAATCAGCGGAGTTACGCCGCCAACGTTACCGCTTTTTAATACCAGAGTTCAATACTTGCTTCTTAAGGCGTTTTATCTCACCAGGTGATTCAAATAGAACAGAAATTATTTTTTATTATTATTATTCAACAGGTTACAAACAAGAACATATCATTCCAGCATTACATTACAAAAGTCCCTGCGTTGAACAAGCCATCAGCTTCACGCCCGACCTGTAACCATCAGCGCACGTCCCTCTCGTTACAATGCCGCAGTCCGTATTTGTCTTTCGCTCAGACAGCTATGGCGGACACCCGCACAACAACCAGTCATATACATCGGATACCTGAATGCCGGAGTTGATCGCAGACTTACCCGCGGTAGCCATTCTGCTACCTGCGGCCTCGGTTTATTTTTTGTGGGCCTTATTTCACTGGATCTTCAGCCCCGCAGAAGACGAATACCTTGAAGAACCCGCAGATGAAGCCGGGTACTCGCTGGATAACTCGAATACTGAAGAAAGCAATGCCAGCGATGTATCGTCTGCGCAACGCACAAGTGCCGGCCCCAGCTTGCAGGCATCATCTGCCGATGCAGGTGCACAGAGCACAATCGCTACTGCCTTTAGCGCCGGGGATGACGGTCAGTCGGCTCCAGCACATGGCTCGATAGCCAGTCGGTTATTGCAAACAAGCAGCAAAACAACTTCACCGCAAGCTGATGATACCCGGCGAGAGTTCAACACCACTGTTCCGCTTACTACCGATCGAACGGCAAAAGGAGCACAGGTAACACTATCGGACACCGGCAACCTCAGCCGTGAACACACCGGGCCTGAAAACACGGCAGCACAGCCATACGGCTTTGATGCAGTATCGTCAGAAACCGACCAGGCAGAAACCGACCAGGCGAAATCCAGCCAGGATTCCTGTGGCAAAACTTCACAGTCGTTGCCTGAACTCACTGAAATTACCAGACAAGCCAGTCGCCCTGAAGCGCACGAAACGAGCGGGAACAACACTGATACAAACAAAAATGCCGCGCTGGCACTCAAAAGTATCAATGCTGACAGCACCAATACTTTAAACCAGCCCTTCGCGAAAGCTGATCACACTACTGACGGGACGGTAGCAGACAATCAATCTGCTGATCCTGTGGCAAGCAACAACACGCCGGATAAAGCAACCGGCGCGATGGCAGCGTTCAGTCGCAATGCTAACGATCAAAACGACGCGACTGACAACCTCACTGCCTTTGACAACCATTCAAACAGTAAGCAAAAAGACACCGACAGCAGCACCGATAAGCAAAGTGACGCACTCGACCAACAAACCCCGGGGCCCACTCAACAACAAACATCGGGGCTAAATTCCAAGGCCACTGGCAACGATAAGACAGTCAGCACTGAGGGACCACTACCCGATCGCACCATAACCGACGCACCGGACTACGCGAGTCAATCAACTGATAAGTCCGGCAATAGCGCTGGCGCCACCAATACCGATATTGACCGCACCCTGGAATCTAACAGCCAGAACACCCGGCAACAGGTCGAGCCAGTTCCCCCGGATTCTGCAATCGATAGTAGCGATGGAAAGCCTGCCAGCTATCTGAATCAACTGACCAAAAACAGTGACAGAAACACTGCAGCCCCGGACACAACACAGCAGCACCAAAGTCCCCTTCAACATAAGACGGGCCAGCACAAGAATAATACCAGCGACGCTCTCACGAACGCAGCTGCCTTGAGCACAGCAGGCTCGAGCAAAACAACCATAGGCAAGCCGGCAGCCAACAAGCCGGGCGACAGCGAAAAATCTCATCAGTCACTGGCAGCTCGATTGATGACAGGCGTATCCGGCAAGTTCAGAGGCGGCTCACATCAATACACTGCTGATTCGGCACCGGAAGGCAGCCACACCGGCGCAGCATCAGAACAACGAGGCGTAAAACAATCCGGCAACCAACCCGAAGGCGTTGCGGAAAATACCGAACACACAGACACCAGTGCATCAAACAACGCAGCAACTGACACTGGTAAAGAAACCGCTGTCACCAATGGTCAATCCGCGAGCGGAAACAACAACACTCACCAACCCATCGCCGCAAACCGCTCAGAAACGCCGGAGAGCCCAACACTTCTCGACAAGCACTCCAGCACCAGGGCAGCAGCAGACGCAGAATCCACTAAACCTGCAGACAATAAAAACGCTCTGCTTGCGGACAAAAGTGATCATGATGCGAATGATCACCTCACCAGCAGCCCCCCCGTCGCCACCAGCAATCAAACCGACACAGCTGCTGAATCTGGCAATACTTCAGCAGAGTCAACCGGATCATCCAGCTCCGTTCAAACACCCTCACTCCTGACTTCAGTTGCAGGTAATCCTCAGCAATCGGATTCACACCAGACGCAAGACAGCGCGCTCGTCGTCAATAAATCCAGTGACGACGACAGTAAGAGCAGCTCAGATGCTAAGTCTGGCAGCAACCCGGATAGCAACTCAGGCAATGACTCTGGCAACGGTTCTGGTATCGACTCTGGTAGCGACTTTGGCAGCATCGCAGAAAAAGACAAACAGACTCCGGCATCTCTGACACACATCCGACCGGGGCACAAAAAAGGCACTTCTGTCCCTGCCGCTGACAAAGACAGGCAGACGCCGGCGGGTCAATCCGGCAACAGCGATAAATACCGCACAGCAGCCAGACGAAAATCCCTGTCACCTGTTGAAGAAGTAAAGCTTCAGTTCAAAACCGCTGATGATTCAAGCTGGCAGTCGACCACGCAACCGGCTGCCATGCAGGCAGATACAGCTGCACAGGAAGAAAAGCTTCGTGCTAAAGATGCCGAAATTGAGCGACTGAAAAAACAGTTGGAAGCCATTGAAGCCAACCGGCAAAGTGCACTGTCGGACGAAACTGCAACTCAGGACAATCCGTCCTACAAGGCCCGCTTTGAAGAAGCCATGATCGAGCTTGAAGGGTCAGAGCGCCGGATTACCCGCCTGCAGGCCGCAGTAAACAATTTGCAACTGGCCGGAAGCGCGGCGAATACTCAATCAATTCCACACACTGAAAAAGGCAATAGTCAACGCGCTTCACTGTTGAGTAAGGTTCGGGTAGTCAGCCGCGCGCAGGTGTAGCGACAGCGTAAGCCGACCTCGCTTCATTTCCAACTCAATACGTTTACGCCAATTAAGTCCCACAGGCACATCACCACAACCCGGTATTGTCTTTGCGTCCATACCGAACCGGTTTCAACAAAGTATGCGTTTTCTGCCGCAGAACACTCCCCGGGAAAATGCAACGCTGCCTACCCGTCGTTACGACACCTACAAAGAACAGTGAATACCGACCGGAACACATTGACTAACCCCCGCAGCATCTACAATTATAGGGCCTGACGGACCGAGGCTGTCAGGGAGACTCCAGTGAATTGTTCAGGCCAATGTTATGCAACCAATCGTTTCAATCAACAACCTGAGCAAAGTCTACAGCTCCGGACACCAGGCGCTGACCGATATCACTCTCGATATCCAACCCGGTGAAATACTTGCCCTGCTCGGCCCCAACGGCGCTGGTAAAACCACACTCATCTCTACTATTTGCGGCATCGTATCTGCCACCAGTGGAAGCGTTCAGGTCGATGGACATGACATCGTCAGCGATTACAGACATACCCGATCCATGATCGGTCTGGTCCCTCAGGAGCTCACGCTCGGCGCGTTCGAAAAAGTATTCAATACGCTGGCATTTAGTCGCGGTCTACATGGCAAACAGCCAAACAGACAGTATCTGGAACAATTACTCAAAGATCTGTCCTTATGGGATAAACGTGACAGCACATTGATGAGCCTGTCCGGCGGGATGAAGCGGCGAGTGCTGATTGGCAAAGCATTGTCACACGAACCCAGAGTTCTGTTCCTCGACGAGCCGACAGCCGGGGTTGACGTAGAGTTACGCAAAGACATGTGGAAACTGATCAACCGTCTGCGTGAGTCGGGTGTTACCATTATTCTGACAACCCATTACATAGAAGAAGCAGAAGAAATCGCCGATCGCGTCGGTATTATCAACAACGGTAAGCTGCTGTTGGTGGAAGACAAAACCGATCTGATGCAAAAGCTCGGCAGCAAAAAGCTCAGCATCGAACTACGCGAACCGCTGAACACCATTCCGGACTCTCTTAACAAGTACGACCTTTTACTCTCTGACAACGGACTGACACTGAACTACCAATACGACACCCGTAGTACACGCACCGGCATTACCGCACTCATGAAAGACATCAACAACGCCGGCCTGATTCTGCGGGACATCCATACCTCGCAAAGCACGCTGGAAGATATCTTCGTCAACCTCGTGGCAGATCAATCATGAACTGGCAGGCGATACGTGTTATCTACACGGCGGAAATGCTCCGCACCTGGAATACACTGCTGCAAAGCATTGCCTCTCCGGTAATCTCAACCTGTTTGTACTTCGTGGTGTTCGGCTCTGCCATCGGGTCACGTATACAATCAGTGGAAGATGTATCGTACGGCGTCTTTATCGTACCGGGGCTGATCATGCTGTCTCTGTTAACTCAGAGTATCAGCAATGCGTCATTTGGCATCTACTTCCCCAAGTTTACCGGCACCATTTACGAAATATTATCTGCACCGCTGTCATTTTTTGAAGTCGTACTTGGCTACGTAGGAGCAGCGGCCACCAAGTCACTGATCATCGGCACAATCATATTAATCACTGCCAGCTTTTTTGTTGATCTTCAGATCAAGCACCCGTTCTGGATGATTGCATTCCTGCTACTCACCTGCATCACCTTTTCACTATTCGGTTTTATCATCGGTATATGGGCAGATAACTTCGAAAAACTCCAGCTGATACCGTTGCTGGTCATCACACCGCTGGTGTTTTTGGGTGGAAGTTTCTACTCCATCGACATGTTGCCACCGCTATGGCAGAAAATCTCATTGTTTAATCCGGTACTGTATTTAATCAGTGGTTTCCGGTGGAGCTTTTTTGAAGTGCACGACGTCTCTGTTGGCGTCAGCCTGCTGAGTATTCTTTGTTTTCTCGGTATCTGCCTCGCTATCGTCTGGTGGATGTTTAAAACCGGCTATAAACTGCGACAGTAATGACCACCGAACTCAACCATGAAAAAGTAACGACACCTCCTACCGATGCAGCCACGGTCATTCTGCTGCGCGATGGTGACAACGGCCTGGAAACACTGCTGCTTTGCCGGGGTAACAGCCGCACCGTGATGAATAAAGCCTGGGTCTTCCCGGGTGGCAAAGTCGATACCCACGACTATACAACAGACTCTGCGTTGTCCAGCCTGCCGGCCAGTGCCGCTGACATGCTCAATGAGCCCGAACTCGACGATCAAAAAGCCTGTGCGCTGTTCAGGGCTGCCTGCCGCGAAACCCACGAAGAAACCGGCGTACAGCTACAGCTGAGCGAACTGATTCCATGGTCGAGATGGATAACCCCCAACGAACCGTCAATGATGAAAAAGCGCTTCGATGCCAGATTTTTCATTGCACGTATACCCGCGGGGCAATCCGCAGTCCACGACGGTACCGAAGCTACCGACAGCATCTGGCAGTCCCCTCGCAGCGCTCTGCACGCCTATCTCAATCATGATATGACACTGGCACCACCACAGATCATGACCCTGGTAGCACTATGCGCACACCCGGATACGGCATCTTGCCTCACGCATGCGTTGAACACGCCCACGTATTGCATCCAGCCGGGTGTCATTAAAACTGACGACGGCAATCGTACATTGCTCTACCCCGGAGACCCGCAGCACGAAGATCCAACTCAGCATATGCCGGGCCCGACACGCCTGCTATGGAAAAACGGCCACTTTGAACCGGAATCCGGATTCGACAAATGGCTCACACCGCTCGATTGAACCACATCGCTCGAATTTGAGCAGCGGGGGCTCGATAAATTCCATCGCTACCGCCGGGCAGTAACAGCCAATCCCGATACGTACCTGTGGCGCTAACACCAGTAATAGCCATACCGCCATTAAGGGGTTCGGAATACAGGTCAGACGCAGATAGATGCTTTCGACTGCTACCCACAACGGGTAGTCATCTATGCGTATCGCACAAAACCACCAGCCGGGGCAGGCGCTGTTGTCAGCACTTGAATTTCGCTGTAACGCCATTACCCTTTGCAGCAACTTTTCGCACCGGAGTCTTTCATGGAACATGCACTCGAATCACTCAATCGACTGCGCGCTGGAAACAAGCGCTACGTTAACAATGAAAGAACAGAAGATGCGCTGGACTATACGTCGCGTCGCGGCGATCTGATCGAAGGACAAAATCCTTTCGCCATCATTCTCGGCTGTTCAGACTCCAGAGTGCCGGCTGAGATTGTGTTTGATCAGGGATTGGGAGATCTGTTCGTGATTCGTGTGGCCGGCAATATCGTGGCCCCGTCACAAGTGGCAAGCGTGGAATTTGCTGCTGAAAAATTCGGTGTCCAACTGGTCGTCGTCATGGGGCACACTAACTGCGGAGCAATTTCCGCAACCATCGACGAGCTAAAGCTGCCGCTGAAAGATCGCTCCGTTAACATGCACGCCATTGTCGATCGTATCCGTCCGTCTGTTGAAACCCTTTTGGAAACTGATCTGGTCAACAAACCCGATGAATTGCTCACCGCCGCCACCCGTTCAAATGTACGTGCCTGCGTAGCTCACCTGCAGCATGGATCGAAAATACTGGAGCAGCTGATCCTGCAAAAGGGCCTCGCCATTGTCGGCGCGCAGTACAACATCGAAACCGGAGAAGTTGAATTCTTCGACAACCCGCTTGACGACCAGGCAAACCAGCCGGTGCCTCATGCAGACGAGTAAATAGAAAGGAAAAACGGCAGCGCAGGCACGTTTCGGCTGTTCAATGAATTTCGGTTCGAGCCGTCTGTAATAGTTGATCCGAAATTTGGCCAGCGCTGCCGTGCGCGGATAATGCAAAAACCGGTTCACCCCGGGTGTGCACAATCGACAACCCGGACGGTTATGCCGAAGGCCTAATACCGCCGGATCGAAATCACCGCATCACCCGCGCTGTAGGCTCCCGGACTAACCCCTTGTTTACCCGCCAAATTACCCGACAAATCCGGTGAAACCTGCCTGACTTTTCAGGCACCTGCTACGTCAAATCACCTCCGGCGCTCAGACAGGCAATTATTGAATTTTACTCACAAATGTATGGCATACCAGACCCATTGTTGATTCGAGGTATCAGCCGCAAACTATGGTCATACTTAAAACTAAAGAGTAAAAACCATGAAAAACCTTTTCACCTCCGTTAAAGAATCCGTCAACCGCTACCGCAGCGAAGAAGCCAGAATCACTCGTCGCGAATACC
>JAHDHK010000060.1:6838-9731 GCA_020631335.1 Chromatiales bacterium | reverse complement strand
CGCAAAGCAGTCGCTGAACTGCGCGGTTTAAGTGATGCACAACTAAAAGACATCGGCATAGACCGTGGCAGCATCATGCACAGCGTTAAGTTCGGCAAACCCTCTGATCAGGCCGCCTGATCCGCTCCCCACCCCCGGCCCGGAAACAGTCTGTTTCCGGGCATTTTTCAACCGGGTCATCCTCATCCACCAGTAACAAGTAATTCATCTTGCCGGTAGCAGCTCCCGGACGTAATCTAGGGGCAGTTAACTCTTGAGCTACCCTGCAATATGCTGATCCTGGTATCCCCCGCCAAAACACTCGACTTCGAAACTCAGCCACCGGTTGAACAAAATACCCAGCCACGATTTCTCGACGACTCACAGGTACTGATCAAACAACTGCGCAGACTGTCAGCCCCCAAAGTCGGCAAGTTGATGAACATCAGTGACGATCTGGCCAAACTGAATGCCACTCGTTTTAAGTCCTGGCAACTACCGCTGGAACCCGGTGATGCGAAGCAATCACTTTTCGCCTTTCGCGGAGATGTCTACACCGGCATTGATGCCGACTCCATGAAAAAGCGTGATGTGCAATTTGCACAGAAACACCTGCGCATACTCAGCGGATTGTACGGTGTTCTCAGGCCGCTCGATCTTATG
Organism: Chromatiales bacterium; assembly: GCA_020631335.1. GTDB lineage: Bacteria > Pseudomonadota > Gammaproteobacteria > Granulosicoccales > Granulosicoccaceae. The sequence goes on along the minus strand of JAHDHK010000060.1, from coordinate 9,089 downwards.
CTGCCATACCGCCTGGAAATGGGTACAAAACTGGAAAACAAGCGCGGGAAAAACCTCTACCAATTCTGGGGAGACAACCTCACCGAATCCCTTAACGAGGAGCTTGCCACATTAAAGTCACCACTCGTGTTCAACCTGGCGTCTAACGAATACTTCAAGGCAGTTAACCCGAAAAAACTGAAGGCTCAGTTGATCAGCCCGGTATTCAAAGACCGCAAAAACGGTGAATATAAGCTGATTTCATTTTTTGCAAAAAAAGCACGCGGCATGATGGCCCGCTATATCATCGACAATCGCATTAAAGACATCGAATGCATTAAAGATTTCGATACTGGCGGCTACCGCTACAGCAAAAAACTCTCTACCCTGCACGAGCCCGTATTCACCAGAGAAGAACAGGCAGGACTGTGAAAAACCCGATTCTGAATCCGGTTGCCAAACAGCACAGCAACAACACCTTCACTGCCGACGAAGTCGGCCTTGCCAATCGCAACAGCGGCACCCTGCTGGAAACACTGCGTCACGATGTCACACCCGTCGGTGCGCATTATTTATTGAATCACTTTGACATCCCTTATGTTGAATCGGCCGATAACTGGACCATCGAGCTGAGCGGACTGTTTCAAAAGCCGCAGAGCATCAGCTTTGCGCAACTGCAGGGACTTGCCCCGCAAACACAGCGCGTAACGCTGGAGTGTGCGGGTAATGGTCGGCGTCACGTACAACCTCACTGGCCAAGCCAGCCGTGGAGTGTAGAAGCAGTAGGTACCGCCGACTGGACAGGCGTATCGCTCAAATCGGTGCTTGAACTGGCTGAGCCCGAGGCACATTGCAGTGAAATTGTCTTTCACGGCACCGATACCGGTGTAGACGGCGGCGCAGTACACCACTTTGCCCGCAGCTTAACCATAGAAAACTCAATGCTGGATGAAGTGATGCTGGCGTATGCGATGAACGGTCAGCCTTTGTTGCCTCAGCATGGCTTCCCGTTGAGACTGATTGTGCCGGGCTGGTATGGAATGGCCAGCGTTAAGTGGCTGAATAAAATCGAGGCAATAGATTATGCCTTTCAGGGTCATCAGCAGGTGGGCACCTATGTCTATCGTGACAAAAAAGACGACCACGGAACACCGGTCAGCAAAATCAGAGTGCGATCACTGTTAATACCACCGGGCATTCCCGACTGGAGTACCCGTCAACGGCTGATCAGACCGGGCATCACAAACATCATTGGCCGCGCCTGGTGTGGTGGCGGCACGGCAGTCGCCAGAGTCGAACTGCTCGCGGGAGAACGGTCAATAGAAGCCACAGTGCATCCGTCTTCAGATCGCTTTGCCTGGCAGCTGTGGGAAGCACAGTGGGAAGCCACTGAAGGTCAACACATACTGAGTTGCCGCGCTACCGATGCTAATGGCAATCAACAACCGCTGGAGCCGCGATGGGACGCAGCCGGGTTCGGCAATAACGCAGTTCAGCAGGTGGAAGTCTGGTGCGAAGACTACTGACTCTGTCAGCGCACATCATGGCTCACCATTCACCGCAAGCCAACTCGACATTGCCACCTGCCAACAACACAGGCCAACAATAACGGCAATACTAAGCCGCAATTCTACGCGCCTGCTTAACACGCCTATTTGCAAAGGGGTTTCCGGTACACATGTCTGCAACACCCAATACCATGAACGGTGCCGAAGCACTGGTACAAACATTAATCGACAGTGGCATTGACACTTGCTTTTCCAACCCCGGCACCTCTGAAATGCACTTTGTCGCAGCGCTGGACAAAATTGCCGGTATGCGTTGTGTTCTGGGGCTGTTCGAAGGTGTGGTCACCGGTGCGGCCGATGGTTACTACCGTATGTCGGACAAACCCGCTGTCACACTGTTGCATCTCGGCCCGGGTCTTGGCAACGGCCTTGCGAACCTGCACAACGCAAAGAAAGCACACAGCGGCATCGTCAACATAATCGGTGAACACGCAACTTATCACGTAGAGCACGACGCACCATTAACCGCTGATATAGAAGGCATCGCCAAACCGGTATCGCACTGGGTCTGTACCAGCAAATCGTCAAAACAGATTGCCTCCCACGGCGCACAGGCAGTCGCTGAGGCCGCGACTTACCCGGGTCACATCTCAAGCCTGATACTACCGGCAAACACTGCATGGGAAGGATCTGACGGCCCTGTCGCGGCGGTAACACCACCCTCGCCCCCTGCCGTCGCACAAAGCACCATCGAGCACATCGCA
>JAHDHK010000060.1:0-6828 GCA_020631335.1 Chromatiales bacterium | reverse complement strand
CGGCCGTCATTGTGATGACCGGGCACTGTCTCAGAGAAGCCCCACTGGCTGTGGCCAGCCGGATTGCGCAAAAAACCGGTGCTGCTTTACTGGGACAGATGTCGAATGCCAGACTGGAAAGAGGCGCAGGCCGCACACCGCTGGAATGTGTACCCTATGCAGTCGATGCTGCATTAACAAAGTTGCAGCCCTACAAGCACATCATCTGTGTCGGCGCTAAAGCACCGGTGGCATTTTTTGCCTATCCCGATAAGCCGAGTTGCCTGTGGCCGCAACATAGCCAGGTACATGTACTGGCGACGATAGAACAAGATACCGCCAACGCACTGGAGGCACTTGCCGAGCGCGTTGACGCCCACTCCATCGCGCCGATCGTACAACAACGAATCACCACAGAGTTGCCGAACCAGAACCATCTTGACAGCATCAGTATTGCGACCATTGTGGCGCACTACCTGCCCGAACATGCCGTGGTTGTCGACGAAGGAATTACCGCATCGCGCAATATGCCCGAACCGACCGCCGGTGCCGCCCCGCACGACTGGCTGCAAATCTGCGGCGGCTCTATCGGTGCCGGTTTTCCCCTGGCCACCGGTGCTGCCGTCGCCTGCCCCGACAGGCAGGTGGTTGCCATACAGGCTGATGGCAGCGGCATGTATACCTTACAGGCACTGTGGACACAGGCGCGGGAAAACCTGAACATTGTCACTGTACTGTTGTCGAATCGCGCCTACGCAATACTGAAACACGAACTACAGAACGTTGGCGCTAACGCCGGACAGATAGCAACCGATATGATGGAACTGAATCGACCCGATCTCGACTGGGTGTCGATGGCGCAAGGCATGGGCGTTACCGCCAGCCGTGCGACTGACACCCGCTCATTCGAGCGCGAATTCAAAGCCGCACTGGCACACGATGGACCGTGGCTGATAGAAGCAATGCTATAAAAGACTCCAACACTTCAATTAGTGTTTATCTTAAACCTTTCACAAGATTCTTTAACCCTTTGCAGAGACACACATGAAGTTATCCAAACTGATCCACCGCATCAGTGGCGAAGGTGCCGAAGCATGGGAAATACACACGCTGGCACAGCGCGCCGCCGCCAATGGCGAAGACGTGATTGTGCTGAGCATTGGTGATCCGGACTTTGCGACACCCGCGCCAATCATAGACCGGGCGGTTGAAGCACTGCAAAGCGGAGACACTCACTATGCTGCTGTACCCGGCAGAGATCAGCTAAGACAAGCAATCGCAGATGATTTTCAGCAACGCACCGGTGTACCTACTGACATAGAAAACGTATTTGTTTTTGCAGGCACACAAAACGCACTGTTCGCCGCCAGTCTGATTCTGCTCGATGAAGACGACGAGGTGATTGTTCTTGAGCCCATGTATGTCACCTATGAAGCTGTGTTGCGTATTGGCGGCGCTACCATGGTGCCGGTGGCACAGCCGGCAGACAACGGCTTCCGACCCGACATCGAATTGATCAAAGCAGCCATTACCGACAAAACGAAAGCCATTGTTATCACCACTCCCAACAATCCCACCGGAGTTGTATTAAGCAGACAGGAACTCAGCGACATAGCTGCGCTGGCCATCAAACACGACCTGTGGGTAATATCCGACGAGGTGTATACCGACCTGATCTTTGAAGGCGAACATATCTCTATGGCCTCACTGCCCGGCATGGCCGAGCGCACCATCACAGTCAACAGCTTGTCAAAATCACATGCCATGACCGGATGGCGTACCGGCTGGACGATCGGACCAAAAGCATTGTGCCCGCACTATGACAACCTGGCTCTGTGCATGTTATACGGCCTACCGGGCTTTGTGCAGGAAGCCGCCATTACCGCCCTGACCGATCAGCGCGATGCCAGCCTTGCGATGCGTGATATTTATCAGCGTCGTCGTGATCTGGTTTGCGCTGAACTGGCCAAAGCCAGTCACCTGCCGGTACTCAAATCACAGGCAGCCATGTATGTCATGGTCGATGTCCGGCATTACTACGACAATGCCAAAGATTTTAGTCGCGATCTTTATCAGCAAAAAGGCGTATCAGTACTCGACGCTGGCGCGTTCGGGAAAAGCGCCAGAGGCTGGGTCAGGCTGTGCTTCACACTGGATGAAGATTCACTCGTTGAAGGATGCAAAAGAATCGTTGAGTTTCTGCATGCACATGAACAATAGCGAACAACTAACGTTTATATACCCACGGGTAGGTGCATCCGCTGTTTTTTAACGCAAACATTGCCAACGGATTATTCCTTACCGCTAATACGATCACAGGCATAAGGCAACACGAGAGCAAACAATGACCAGTGCATTCAATCAACCACTTGGTGGCAATGAGATGGCGCGCTTCAGCGGTCCGGCCACCATGCTGCGTCTGCCCACACAAGATACCGCAGCAGGACTCGATGCCTGTTTTGTCGGCATACCCATTGACATAGGCACGTCGAACCGGTCCGGCACTCGCCACGGCCCTCGCCAGATACGCGCTGAATCGTGCATGTTGCGACCATTCAACATGGCCACCGGCGCGGCACCCTTTGAAAAAATGCAGGTCGCGGATATTGGCGATGTACCGATAAACACATTCGATCTCAAAAAGACGGTGGACATTATCACCAGCCACTATCAGCAGATACTCTCTCACAACTGCATTCCACTGACACTCGGCGGAGATCATACCCTGACCTATCCGGTACTCAGAGCGATCAAAGAAAAACACGGACCAGTGGCACTTATTCATATCGATGCACATGCCGATATCAACGACGATATGTTCGGCGAAAAAATCGCGCACGGCACACCTTTTCGTCGTGCAGTGGAAGATGGCCTGCTGATCAACAACAAGGTATTTCAGATAGGCTTGCGTGGGACAGGTTACTCACCGGATGACTTTAACTGGTCACGTGATCAGGGCTTCACCGTTATTCAGGCCGAAGAATGCTGGGGAAAATCACTTACCCCGCTAATCACCGACATCAAATCAACCATTGGCGACTCACCCGTCTACCTGACCTACGACATCGACAGCCTCGACCCGGCCTTCGCCCCCGGCACCGGCACCGTAGAGATCGGCGGCTTAACCATATGGCAGGCACTGGAACTGGTAAGAGGTTGTGCAGGGTTGAACCTGGTCGGTGCTGATCTTGTCGAAGTATCGCCGCCCTACGACACCACCGGCAACACCGCACTGGTGGGCGCAAACCTGCTTTACGAAATGCTGTGTGTATTACCTAAAAGCGTAGCGGTGTAGAAATATGAATGACGACTTCACTCCTGAACAAATGATGGACTCCCTGTATTGGTGGGGTGTACCGACACTATTCGGCTGCGAACATCATCAGCGATTTGACGAAGCAGATATTGCACTGCTGGGTGTCCCTCACTCTTCAGGTAACGGCACCACTGAACGCGATCAGCATCTTGGACCACGCGCAGTCAGAAATGTCTCACGCCAGTTGCGTCGAGTACACAGTGCTTTCAACCTTGATCCATGGCAAAGCACAACGATTGTCGATGTCGGCGATGTACCTTTCCCGGAGGCTAACAACAATGAAGCCTGCATAGAGCGTATTACCGGCTTTGTTACGCAACTCGATCAGGCGGGCGCACACCCGGTTTCCATCGGAGGCGACCACTCCATTACCGGGGGAATTGTACAGGCACTTGGCGGTGGCAAACTGGCTGCCGGGCAGCCGGTATCACTGCTACACATCGACGCCCATACCGATGTGTTTGAACAACTCGATCATTTTCTGGGGGCCAAAAAGTCAGCCGCACACTGGGCGTCCTATCTGGTTCATCAGGGCGATGTAGATGCTACATCTTCGGTACAGCTTGGACTGAGAGGCAATCCGAGAACACTTAACTGGCTACAGCCATCCTATGATCTGGGCTACAAAGTGATCACCATGCAACAGTATCGCCAGGCAGGTTTACAACAAACCTGTGATGCAATTCGCGAGCAACTGAACGGCAAACCGGTCTACATCACTTTCGATCTGGATTCACTGGACCCGACGGTCGCCCCGGCAGTTTCAAACCTCGAACCTGCTGAAGAAGGTTTTCGTATGAACGAAGTCACCAAGCTGCTGCAATGCCTGCGTGGTATGAATGTGATTGGTGGCGATGTCGTATGCATGATGCCAACCAAAGACAGCCCCAATAATATTACTGCTTATGTCGCCTCAGCAGTGATGTTCGAGATACTGTCATTAATTTCTGATAATCAAAACAACAACCAGCCATGACTCCCGCCAACCTCAACCGGAAAAAACCCTGTTGTGCGCCGCAGCGTGATTCGGCTTCGCCACCATCACGATCAAGCCAGCCTGTCGTGAAGGCAATTCAGCCACCAGCTGTTAAAAAATTCGAGTTGTGCGATATTCCCGGCGGCACCGCGTTAACCGGTACCAATACGCCATTGATCGCTATCGATGAAGAAGGACCATGCCGCAAGGTGGCAATAAAACCGTACCGAATGATGTCAACGGTAGTCACCAATGACATGTTCAGGGACTTCATAGACGACACCGGCTACAAAACCGATGCAGAGAAACTCGGCTGGTCGTTTGTGTTTCACCAGCAGCTACCGGACGACTTCAAGGCTACACAGGCCGTCGCCAACACACAGTGGTGGCGTAAAGTCGAAGGGGCCACATGGAAACATCCCATCGGTGCAAACATAGAACACCCGCAGCTTCCCGATTATCCGGTGGTTCATGTCTCATGGCACGATGCCAGCGCCTATGCAAAGTGGGCCGGTGGTCGACTGCCCACCGAAACCGAATGGGAACATGCAGCCAGAGGCGGCCTGGAAGATGTCCCTTTTCCGTGGGGGACAAAGGAACCCGATGATAAAAATCATCAGCCCTGCAACATCTGGCAGGGCACCTTTCCCATAGACAATACCGCACTCGACGGATTCAACTTCACTGCGCCGGCAAAATCATACGAACCTAACGGCTATGGCTTATACAACATGTGCGGCAATGTGTGGGAGTGGGCCTCGGGCAGAATTAAAATTACCGGCAGAAGCAAAGAATCCAAACTACACGCAAAACACTACAAAGGCTGCAAGCTGCTAAAGGGCGGCTCTTTTCTGTGTCACAAAAGCTATTGCTTCAGATACCGAATTGCCGCTCGCACCGGCAACACACCTGACTCTACCACCACGCACCAGGGATTTCGGGTTGTCTTCGATAGTGAGTCATAGTCACGCTTGGTGTCAGGTTATGCCGGGTGCCGGAGCAGCCAGCGCTCAACGGGCAGATTCAGATGCCCCGGCCATCGGGCAGACACTGTGTGCTACTGATAAAACACCCAGTCACTGAGAATCAGTGAGTAACCCGCCGCCACCAACATTCTGCGCTCCATTGTATCTGCCGCCGCCCCGAGCCAGATCGTCGTATTAGCCATCCCCAGCGAAACCACAGCCAACTTGTCTGCCCCCTGCGCAAAAGACACGCCCGGTAAGTAAGCGCCTGCAGACACAGTCAAATCATCAGCCGGCTGCCTTCCACCTGTCGCCGGCTCACCAGCCAATGCAAAATCCAGAATCGTGGTATTCAGAGCACCGCCGGCACGGCTGAGTGAAATCGTTGGCGGTGCATCCTGCTCTGTCACGGCAACCAGTGACCACTGCTCACCATCACCCGTTATTGAACAGGATAATTTCGACGCAAGCCATTCGCCGTAACGCTCCACGACCTTCTCATCGGATATTTCACCAAGGCCAATGGCGAAACGACCGGTCTCTTCATTTTCCAAAGAGATACTGTCGCGCTGACAGGCGACGTCGACCCTGCCACCGGTATCATCGCTAACCACAAAAGAGTACAGGCTTTTACCATCAACACGGTATTGATTGTAATAGACTTTCTCTTTAGTCAGCTCACCCTTCAAAATTAAATTCCACAGGGTATCGTCTTCAACTACCGTTCTGTCCGGACCCTCTTTGCGGTCAGACTTCACCAGCTTTGTATCACCTATGGATGTATCACTAACCTGATAACCATCCATGCTGATGTTATAAAAGCGATCCCGGTACCGGCTCACCGGTGCTTTTACAAATATTCTGGTGGCAGTTGATTCAAACTGCTCCTCCAGCACAACCGTCTCATATTCACCAAAGCTCACGGTGACACAGGCACTACAGAGCAGTGCTGAGATTGAAACCAGGATTGCCCGCCGGGAAGATAATACTTTCCGTTGGATTGGCAACCAATACAAAACGCAGAGAGATTTGAGAGCAATGATCATAAATTTCAGTTAAACAACAAGCAGTGTTTGCTGCAGTAAAGAGCCGGTAAATACACCGGTAACAGTAAGCATTCTTTAGGATTCACACAGTACAACACGCATCAACGCGACAAACTGTATGCGAATGTAACAGACCGTAGAATAGCTTATGACAGCGCTACTGCAGGCGATGCCAGTCCATCGGACTCAAGCACCGCCTCGATTAGCAAAAAACGGTCAGGCAGCCTCTTGGCAACCGTTATCACGCTCACTGACCAGCGCTTCCAGTTTGGGATGTGGCACCAGATAATCTCCGATGGCAAGATAATCGATGTTCCCCAACAGGAAGGCCCTGACAGCGTCTTTCGGCGAGCAGACTATCGGCTCCTCGTGCATATTAAAACTGGTATTGATTATTGCAGGCACGCCGGTGATCTGGTGGTAGGCACTGATAATCTTATGGAAACTCAGATTGCTGCGTTCACTCACAAACTGAGGCCTTGCCGTTTTATCCACATGTACGGCAGCCGGACATTTTTCAGCCATCAAATCAGTACAGTCGAAAGT
>JAHDHK010000059.1 GCA_020631335.1 Chromatiales bacterium | reverse complement strand
ACCACCGGAGAGTTCATGGGCATATTTATTACCCCATCCTGTTAACTCAACCATTGCTATGGTGCGATGGGCTATTTCCATCCGCTTGTTTTTTGCAATACCCCGTATTTCCAGTGGCATGGCAATGTTGTCCAGTACCGAGCGATGCGGCATCAGTGCAAAGTTCTGGAAGACCATCGCAATGTGTTCATTGCGGTATTTTCGAAGCGCGGGTTCGGACATCGCCATGATGTCTTCGCCATTGACAATAATCTTACCGTCAGTGGGTTCCAGCAGACGATTGATATGTCTGACCAGGGTAGATTTTCCGCTGCCGGATAAACCCATGACGCAGAAGATCTCTCCGGGGTTTATCTGCATTGTGGCGTCTGCCACGCCGATTACGCAGTTGTATTTAGTTAATACATCAGCCTTACTGATCGCGGTGGCTTTGATGTCCTGCAGTGCCTCGGCGGCGCGATCACCGAATATTTTCCATACATTGGAAATTTCGATAGCGTACTGATGGTCTGTCACAGGGTTCCTCGTAAAGTGGCGGCGCTCCATCGGGAACGCCGCGCGTTGGTGTGTATTCTACACCTTGAATGCCGGATTATGGTTTAAAGGCCGAGCCAGCCATCGACACGATCCGAATTGGCTTCAATCCAGGCTTTGGCTACATCAGCAGCGTCTTTGCCACCTTCAATTTCAAACGCAAAAGAGGAGACATCTTCACCATTGAGTGCGATGTTTTTGACCAGATCGGCAATAGCGGGTGAACGCTCTTCCAGAGATTTTGAATAGGCGATTTGAACCTGCTTCAATGCATCTTCTGTCATCACTTTAGAATTTTCAAACCAGTTTGGATCCTGGTCGGGCTGCAAAGCGATGTATTTTTCCGGGTCGAAAGCGGGCTCTGATAATCGAACGATATCATGCTGAAACCAGATAGCATGCGGTGAGTAGCAATAAAACGCGTAGCCGATGCCCTTTTTCACAGAGTCACCGACGGTCGCAGTCATGACCGCCTGATCTGCACGAATAGGCTCCATAAATGGCATCAATCCGTAGTCACGTACCTTAACCTGATTCACATTGGCAGATGCCCAGCCGGGTGCACCGATCCAGATCTCGCCTTTACCGTTGCCGTCGCTGTCCATTTTTTCAGCAATCTCGGGTCGGGCCAGATCGAATATTGAAGTGACGTTGTTTTCTTCACTGAACGCTTTGGTGACACAGAAGCTTTGTTTGCCTTCGTAGGCGTTCTCTGAAAGCGCCACGTTGCCAGTGCCTTCAACATACTTGTCAGTGAAGCTCTGTTGGTTTGGCAGCCAGACATCCGGGTGGATATCGATATCGCCTTTACCGGCGTCCATCGCCTGGAAGATCGCCGCATTGTTGCCGGGTACCAGATTCGCTTCACCACCGATTCTGGATACAACAATTTCCTGAATCAGGTGAGCAATTGCCTGTGCGCCTGTCCATGCAGGTGCGCCGATATTGACTGATTCTGCCATTGCAGTGGTGCTTGAAAGCGCCAGCGTCAGGCCGAGTAGGGTTTTTTTCATAATGCCTCCGGGTTTGGGAAGTGGGTAAGCCTGAAATACAGGCAGAAATCAGATGATGTTGTTTATCTCAATAATCTGCCGTACCAGCAGGACAGAGGGTACCATCAAGGGGTCATACCTTGTCCAGAGTCGCACGCGACACTCCTGTCCGTAAGTCGACGGTGTGAGTTCACGCGGGTTTACAAAGTTTGCGCTGGCGCACATTAAACTGCCATATTCAACGCATTTACACGGCTCGCCGGTCGCTGGGTGATGCCTGCTACAGAGCTATGCGGGTGTGCCGTTATCGATAGAATAGCTGGAGAAAGGCTGAGGCAATGTCACTTAAGGTTGTAATTCTTGCTGCGGGTAAAGGCACCCGTATGAAATCTGCTATGCCCAAGGTACTGCATCGGGTTGCGCATAAACCAATGGTCGAGCACGTGATCGATGCGGCATCCAATCTGGGCGCCCGGTCAACCATACTGGTGGTCGGGCATGGTGCTGATCAGGTGCGTGAAACCGTCACGCGCGACGTTCAGTATGTTGAACAGACAGAGCAGCTGGGCACCGGTCATGCGGTGCAACAGGCAGTGCCTTTGCTGGATGCTGACGACACGGTGCTAATTGCCTATGGCGATGTTCCACTGACAAAACCGGAAACACTGGAAACACTGATTGCCGAAGTGACCGACAGTAATTTGACTCTGCTCAGTGTTCACATGGACGACCCGACCGGGTATGGACGCATTGTTCGCGATACCCGGGGTAATCTGCTGGGTATTGTCGAACAGAAAGATGCCACCGGCGAACAACTCAAGATCACCGAAGTCAACACCGGCATTTTTGCAGCACGTGCATCTGTGCTGGGTGAATTGCTTGGCAAAATCGATAACAACAATGCCCAAAACGAGTATTACCTGACTGATGTGTTCGGGCTGGCAGTAGAGCAGGGTATGACCGTGTCTACGCATCATCCGCAACACCTATGGGAGACCTCAGGTGTCAACAGTCGTCTGCAGCTCGCTGAGCTGGAACGTATCTATCAGCGCAATCAGGCTGACAAACTGATGACCGCAGGGGTAACTCTCCGGGATCCGGACAGAATTGATGTTCGCGGTGAGCTCAGTGTCGGACAGGATTCAATGATCGATATAAACTGCCTGTTTGAAGGCAATGTCACTATTGGTGAGAACGTCAGCATTGGGCCGAACTGTATTATCAGCAATTCAACAATCGCTGCTAATACCGTTATCAAAGCGAATACAGTTATTGAAGACAGCAGTGTTGGCAGCGGGTGTACGATTGGTCCATTCGCAAGATTACGTCCGGGTGCGGAGCTGATGGAAAACGCGCATATCGGTAACTTTGTAGAGATCAAAAAGTCGGTGATCAACAAAGGCAGCAAGGTCAACCATTTGTCTTATGTTGGTGACACAATCGTTGGCGAGAAAGTCAACATTGGTGCCGGCACTATTACGTGTAACTATGATGGCGCTAACAAGCATAAAACCGTTATCGAGGATGGAGTGTTTATTGGTTCGTGCACTCAGCTGGTAGCACCGGTAACCGTCAGAGAAAATGCAGTGATCGGCGCAGGTTCTACTATTACCAAAGAAGTAGCGGCAAATCAGCTGGCCTTTACCCGAGCGCCGGTAAAAACAATAGATAACTGGCCAAGACCCGTTAAGAAATAACCCGGAATTAAAACGTTATGTGTGGAATTATTGCTGCCTACGCCCAAAGAAATGTCACGCCTATTCTGCTGGAAGGGCTACACCGTATGGAATACCGCGGTTATGACTCTGCCGGTATGGCGGTTCTTGATAAAGAGTACAATATCCAGCGAACCCGGGCACTGGGTAAAGTCGCTGTGCTGGGTGAAAAACTGGAAAAAGCGCCGCTGGACAGTGGTATAGGCATAGCGCATACACGCTGGGCGACACATGGCGAGCCGTCGGAAGCCAATGCCCATCCGCACAACTCAAAAGAACAGTTTTCTGTTGTACATAACGGCATCATAGAAAACCACGAACCGCTCCGTGCAGAGCTAAAAAATCAGGGGTATGAGTTCGGATCACAGACTGATACCGAAGTCATCGTACATCTGCTGCACCGCGAAGTGTCCAGCGCAGGCGATTACCTGCAAGGTGTAAAAAATACGGTGTCTCTGCTTCAGGGCGCCTATGCAGTGGCGATACTGAACACTGAGATGCCGGATCGAATGATAGCTGTGCGAAAGGGCAGCCCGTTGCTGGTCGGGCTGGGTGTGGGTGAGTTTTTTCTCGCCTCTGACACCGCCGCGCTGATACCGGTCACGCAGGAGTTTATCTATCTCGAAGACGGTGACCTGGTTGATATCTGCGAAGGTAAACTGACAATACTCGATGAAGCAGGCAATCAGGTTAAGCGACCGGTAAAGACTTCGACACTCTCACTCGGGTCAGTGGATAAAGGTCCTTATAAGCACTTTATGCTCAAAGAGATCTATGAGCAGCCAAACGCGGTTCGTGCCACATTGCAGGACCGTATCACCGACACTAAGCTGTTGTTGAATGGTTTCGGAGATATCACCCCGGCCACGTTGAAGCGTGTCGAGGCGATTCACATTGTGGCCTGTGGCACCAGCTATCATGCCGGCCTTACCGCTAAGTACTGGTTTGAAGAGTACACACAAACACCCTGCTCGGTAGAGATAGCCAGTGAATACCGCTATCGCACAGTAGCAGTCCCGAATAACACGCTTTATATTACTTTGTCCCAATCCGGTGAGACAGCAGACTCGCTGGCTGCACTTGAAGAGGTCAAGCGTTCAGGGAAATACCTTGCAACACTGGCGATCTGCAATGTGCCCGAGAGCACATTGACGCGTGAGGCAGATGCGACGCTACTGACCAAAGCCGGTCCTGAAATCGGTGTTGCGTCTACCAAGGCATTCACCACTCAGTTAGTCGCACTGCAGCTGGTGGCACTCACGATGGCCAAAGCTAAAGAGACACAAACCGAGGCACAGCAAATTGATGTCATTAAAGCGCTGTATGAAAGCCCGATAACCATGGAGCGTCTGCTCGGTCTTGATCGTACGATTGAGCATCTGGCTAAAGAATTTGTAGAGAAAGAGCACGCCATTTTTCTCGGACGCGGTGCTATGTTTCCGATTGCACTGGAAGGTGCGTTGAAATTAAAAGAAATCTCCTATATTCATGCCGAAGGCTATCCCGCGGGTGAGCTGAAGCACGGTCCGCTGGCACTGGTGGACAGTGAAGTACCTGTGGTTGCGATTGCACCTAACGATAACCTGCTTGAAAAATTAAAATCGAACCTGGAAGAAGTCCGCACGCGTGGCGGGCAACTTTATGTGATGACCGAAGAAGACACCGATATCGAGTCGATCGATGGCTTGAAACTGGTGAAAATTCCGGGTTGTCCGGAAGCGGTTGCGCCGTTACTACTCACTGTACCGTTGCAATTGCTCTCTTATCATGTCGCGGTGATGCGTGGTACTGATGTCGATCAGCCGCGCAACCTTGCTAAGAGTGTGACGGTAGAATAATTCTGCGGTGTCAATGGCGGGCATTGCAATAGAGTCAGCCCGCTTTGGTTTTATGTCCGCTGACTTGGTGGTAACGTTGCCACTTTCCAGCTGAACCGCGCTTATGAACTCTACGCCACGTTTGTGCTCGGCATTGTATCTGCCCGCAAGTAATACCAGGGCAATTGAAAAGTCCCGTACCATTGCTGCTGATGCCGTTATCTTTGATCTGGAAGATTCTGTGGCGCCTGCTGCAAAGGCGGAAGCTCGCGAACAGCTGGCGGCGGCGTTTAAACAGGGTGGTTTTGGCAAGACGACTGTCATTCGCTGCAATGCCATTAATACACCAGACTATCTGCTCGATCTCGATGTACTTGGTGCCTGTCAACCCGATGCTGTGCTGGTGCCTAAAGTATCAAGCCTGGAAAATGTTGAAACCTTCGAATCCGATACCATCAATCGCGGGATTGCCGGTAAGTTCAACACCTGGTACATGATCGAGACCGCAGCAGCAGTCGTCAATCTAAAAGAGATTGCCCAGGCAGGTATTGATACGCGCAGTCAGTTGAGTTGTCTGGTGCTGGGTCATAATGACCTGGCTGTGGAAACCGGGGTGTCTGTAGAAGGTAATCGACAGTACCTGGTGCCGTGGTTGATGCAGGCGGTGTTAATCGCCAGGCATTTTAATCTGACGGTGCTTGACAGTGTTTATAACGATCACAAAGATCTCACCGGCTTTGAGGCAGAAGCGGCACAGGCAAGAGCCATGGGGTTCAATGGCAAGTCGCTGATTCATCCGGCACAGGTGGAAATCACCAATCGCGTATTTCAACCCGGTGAACAGGAAATAGCAGAGGCCAGAGCCATTGTCAGTGCTTTCTCCAGGCCTGAAAACGTGAATGCGGGTGTTATCAGTCTGGATGGCAGAATGGTTGAACGGCTGCATCTGGCGCAGGCTCAGCGTTTGTTAGACCGGTACGATATATAAACGCGGTAGCGAAGGTACTGCCATAATTCATCATAATTGCGCCACAAAGCATCAACGATTGGGCATTGCCGCGTAATATTTGTTCTCTACTATTCTTGTGGTCTTACACAGGAATGCGAATCATGAGTCAAACTACGAAATGTTACTGGTTGCAATTGCAGGTGCTGGGAGGCTGTATTGCGATAGCTGCTCTGCATGTGTTGTTCAGCTGAGACGGCCGTAAAAAGTTTTTCTGGCAGATTCCGACAGTGCTATACCTGCACGGGTGTTGTAGGCCAGCACTGCCAGCATGCGTGCGCGATTGCCGATAACCGGTGTTACGCGGTGCATCGAGTTCTGCCCGCGGAACAGCGACAACGTACCGGGTTGCAGCTCCAGTGTTTGTGGTGCTAATTTGCCATCGAGCACATGCTCGACACCGTCGAAATTCATATCGCCGTCGTCGGCGTTTCGCAGATTTTTAACATATTCGAAACTTCCACCCTCTGCGGGTGCCTCTATCAACAGCGTAATTGCAAACGAAGAGTTGTCGAAGTGCCAGCCAAGTTCCTGTCCTTCACGGGCGTAGTGCAGGTTGATAGAGGACAGAGGATCGGCATATTCGTAAAGCGCTTCTATATCCAGTACCGAACATAGAAACTGCTGGAAAGTTTGATCATGGTATAGCTGGCTGAGCTTCGACCCCGATGGAATCTGGTCCGTTGTGATACAGCCCTTACTGGAGACAACCTGACGGTTGCGCGGATGATCATCCGGCAGGTTCGGATCAGCAGGTTGCAGATAAACATTGTGGTTACTGTCGGTGAAGTAGGCCAGGTGCTGGCTGGTTTCACCCTCTGCTCTAATCGCATCAATGGTATCAGGCTGTAGAAAATCGTGAAGTACCAGTGCACCGGTTTTATCCAGCGTCTCTTTGCAGCTTTTCCGCAAATCCAGAGTATCCAGCGGGTACCGGGTCATATTGACTATTTGATTGAGTGACATATCGGTTGTACCGGTAGCTGGTTAACACGTTGATGAACGATAAAGTATCTTAAACAATAACGATGGGCAATTGTGGCTCTGCCTGCCGGCCGGTACTACTCTCCGGTATTACTCTGGTGCAGGATTGATGGAATCCCGATAGATAATTCGATATCGGGAGAAGTTGCTATCAGTCGTTGACGATCACTTTAATGCGAGGTCCGGAGTAGTGCCAGACAGACTCTCCTTCAAAGCCGCTATGATCAAGATGGGTGACATACCAGAACACACTGTCTTCCCGGTCTATGTTTTCGTTGTTTAAAAACAAAGCACCGATTTCACCTCTCGGACCCCATAGCCATACGTCGGACTCATCGCTATTGTATTTTCGCACTGCGACATCCCATTGTGAAAAGGCATCCGGAAATCCATCATCAGCGCCCGGGGTTATCTCCACACGGGTGCCGGTTACTGAATCCTGAATGCTCCAATATGCGGTAGCGTCTCTTTTATCGTTAAATTCGCGGGTTTGCAGGAATCCGGCGTTTCTGAATACCTGATCAGAAGCGCTGCCGTCGATATCGAAGTCAAAGCGCCAGTGAGCATGGTGTGTATGGTCTTCAGCGCACTGTAAGCCCCGACTGAACACCAGTGCATCAACATATCCCCGGTCGCTGAAGACGTAGGATTGATAAATTTCATATTCGCCGAGCTTGGCGTTTACACCCAGCTCAAGAAACGCTTCGCCGTCTTTTTCAAACGTGCGTTTGCACAGCTTACTGCCACCGCAGGCGTTGATTGCCTCATGCGTCGATATCGGAAGGTAATTGCCATTCCACAGAATGTCGGCAAACGGACCGCAGGCGTCATTTAGGTACTCTACCCGCATTACCGGAAAGCTCGCCTGATAGAGTATCTGATGGTTCTTATAACGCACATTAGTGAGCGTAAGGCCAGTGGGAATTCGATTGGCCTGGTATTCAAACTGCCAGTCGCTCCAGTTAACCTGTCCGTCTTCTGCGTGTGCCACACCATGCATCAGTGTCATGAGCAGTGCGGCAAAAAACCGGATTGTTGTTGAACGGATCATGATATTACAACGAGCCTGCTTTACTGACTGATTGTCGGCTTAGGTTGACGGTGGCGCGATACAACGGTGTGCTTCCGCTCCCGTAGCCGAATGTGACATAGATAATTCGCTGATCGTAAAAATAGCGACCGTTTCCCTCGAATTCCGCAGCTGTCGGGTGCGACAGAAGTGCCGTACCGATCAAATGGTCTGTGCGATACCCGAGTGCCAGCAGGTGACTGGCGGCTATTTCTATTGCGCGTGCTCTTTCGTTGTCTGATTCGGCCGGTTGGTACTCGTAAGCGGGTTGTGTTGATACTGATAAGCGATTTGCTGCGCCGATGTTGATCGTGACTACCTGATTGGTTTCGTAATTGAACAGTTCCATCGCTGTTTGCGTGGTTTTGTCGTTTTTACTGTGCGCTTCATAGGTGCCAACCAGTTCGTGCCGACTGCCGATCGCGGATAACACCCTCGGGTCCTGCAGCGCTATTGTCACCACGTCGGCAAACTTGATTTCTCTCGGGTGGTCTGCCACTACATTGTTGGTAAACGGTTGAATATTACCCACCCCAACAGGTTGTGGCGGCCAGATACCGGTATCGGCTGTTGAGTAGCTGACGGCACCGTCCTGATGTGGTTCCACTTCACCTCCGTCCGGCGGTTGGGCGGTCGGCGGGTCAGGGGTGTCATTTTGAGACACAACAATGACGTCGTGGCCGTCATCGCAGGCCATCAACAGCTGGCAAAACAGGAAGAGCAGGGGTAATCGTCTAAACATCGGGTGAAATGCTTCAATCAGCAACGCCCGGTAGCATACCAACTGCCGCGATGTTCTACCGGCAACCAATCTAAAATTTTCCAATATACGCCGTGAATTTATTGTTTTTTACGTGTCTGTGTCTGGCGGGCCGGGATGATCGTCAGATTCGGGTGCACAGCGAAATCATGGAGGGGAAACACAGGCTTGCGGCCGGCTGTGCAGATGATCTGTCCATCGTGCTTGTCAAAGGATAATCGAAGTCGGCCACCCGCCGGGTGCTTGTCTGCACGGTGGTGGCTGATCAATCGCGCTGGTTGTGACACATTCGGCTGTGCGGTGCACCTCATTCCTTGCGGTATGCTCATCAACGCGGGACAATCACGCCGTGCCGGCAACACCGGCAAAAGAGTTTCTGACTCATCCCTGGTTAATCCTGCGATTTGGAGCGCACTTATGCTACTTCGTTCACTTGCTGCCGCGGCAGCGCTATTCGTTACTACCGCCTCACAGGCGCAAACGTCCATGCCTTTTGCGCTGGACTGGAAATTTGAAGGTCCGGCAGCCCCGTACTTTGTGGCCATTGATAAAGGCTATTTCGGCGAGGCAGATCTGTCCGTAGAAATTTCGCCGGGAAAAGGCTCGCTCGATGCGATTCCAAAGGTTGCTACCGGTGCATTTCCGGTGGGTATGGCTGATATCAATTCACTGGTCCGTTTTCTCGATCAGAACCCCGGTGCTCCGGTAACTGCGGTGATGATGATTTATGACAAGCCGCCTTTTGCCGTTGTCGGTCGAAAGTCTCTCGGTGTAGAAGCTCCCAAGGATCTGGAAGGCAAGGTACTGGGCGCGCCACCACCGGACGGTGCATGGGCTCAATTTCCGATTTTTGCGGCAGAAACCGGAATCAATGTGGATGCAGTGACGGTTGAGCCGGTCGGCTTCCCGACCCGTGAGCCAATGCTGGCAGAGGGCAATGTGGCGGCGATCACCGGTTTTTCGTTTTCCTCCTACCTGAACCTGGTTCGTCTCGGGGTCCCTGAAGATGATATCTCAACGATATTGATGGCTGACCATGGGGTTGATCTGTATGGCAACGCGATTATCGTCAATACCGAGTTTGCCAGTGAAAACCCGGAAGCGGTCAAAAGCTTTCTCGCAGCAGTAGCCAAAGGCTGGGTAGATGCGATTGCTGATCCTGCCGGTGCGATGCCAAGCCTGACCAAGCGTAATCCGGCGGCGGATGCGGCGCTGGAACAACGCCGACTGCAATTGGCTATCGATGCGAATGTAGTAACCGACTACACCTCGGCCAATGGTATGGGTGGAATAGATCAGGAGCGATTCAACAACGCGATCGAACAGATCAAACTCACTTATGAGTTCAAGGCGGCGCCGGACGCTGCGTTGTACTTCACCAGCGAATACCTGCCAGAAGGCGGATTTGCGCTGAAGTAGGTTTGATGTTTCATAGTACTGCTTGAGAGCGCCGGCCATTGTGCCGGCGCTTTTCAATGCAGGCACTTTTATTTTACAGAATACAGCGTGCATGCAAGCTCTCATCGACATCAAAAACGTCCATCTCTCGTATGACACTGACGATGGCAATCTGAAGGTTCTGAACGGTTTCGATATGTCGGTGCCCGAGGGCGGGTTCGTTGCAGTGGTCGGCCCTTCCGGGTGTGGTAAGTCAACGCTGACCCGACTCATCGCCGGCCTGATGAAGCCTGACAGCGGTGAGGTATGGCTGCA
This sequence comes from Chromatiales bacterium, assembly GCA_020631335.1. Classification (GTDB taxonomy): domain Bacteria; phylum Pseudomonadota; class Gammaproteobacteria; order Granulosicoccales; family Granulosicoccaceae. Next base: position 15,552 of record JAHDHK010000059.1, on the reverse strand, counting down.
TGGTGAGCAGGTGACTTCACCTCGTGCCACCGTCGGCATGGCGTTTCAAAACCCGGTGCTGCTTGAATGGCGCAGTATCATTAAAAACATTATGTTGCCGCTTGAAATTGTGCCGACCAAACTCACAAGGGCACAGCAGGAAGAGCGGGCCAGGTATTTACTGTCGCTGGTTGGACTTGAAGGTTTTGAAGATAAAAGGCCCTCGGAACTCTCGGGTGGTATGCGTCAGCGCGCATCGCTTTGCCGCGCATTGATACATCAGCCTGATGTCCTGATACTTGATGAACCGTTTGGTGCGCTGGATGCTTTTACCCGTGAAGATCTTTGGCAGACTATGCACGAGGTTAAATCCCGTGAGCCGTTTACCTGTGTCATGATTACGCACGATCTGCGTGAGTCTATCTATCTGGCAGATCAGGTGGTGGTTATGTCCGGCCGGCCGGCCAGAACGCAGTACGTGCTGGACATGCCGGTAACCGGTGCCAGATCTATCGAAACTCTGTATACCCCGGAAGCTGCAGAGATGCTAAAAACGCTTCGCCACGAAATTGAAGTGGCTCAGGGACGTGTGCCGGCTACGAGTGCGGCGGGATAGAGAAATGTCACTCAGAAAAATATTAATACCAACGCTTGCGATTGTTATCTTTCTAGTTCTGTGGGAGGCGCTGGTCTGGGTTAATGACTGGCCTAACTATAAAATGGCTTCGCCATCGGATTTAGTACCGGCTTTCAAACAGTACTGGCAGCTGTTTTTAACGATGGGCTGGCAGACACTTTGGCGAACCGTGGTCGGCTTGCTCATTGCGATAGTCGTTGGCACGCTGCTCGGCATGATTATGGGTTTTTCGAAAACCATGCGCGAAGCGCTTTACCCGTTATTGGTTGGCTTTAATGCCATCCCTAAAGCGACAGTGGTACCGATAGTGGCCTTGATGTTTGTCGGTGCACATGATTTCAACACCATACTCATCGCCTTTATGATTTCCTTCTTTCCGATTGCGGTATCTATCTCTATCGGACTGTCCACGCTGGAGCCGGAATACCGTGATATTCTGCGCGCACTGGGTGCATCCAAAGCGACAATATTCTGGAAGATAGCATTGCCTAAAACACTTCCGGAATTTTTTGGTGCATTGAAAGTGGCGGTCACACTTGCGTTTATCGGCACCAATTTAATGGAAATTGTCTCACCCCACGGGCGCGGGCTCGGTGCCTTGTTTGACTCCGGTAAAACCAATTCCGACTATCCTTTGATGTTTGCCGTACTGATTGCGCTCGCGTTTCTGGGAATAGTGCTGTACTACGTTGTCGTGGTGCTGGAGCGCATTTTTGCAGGCTGGGCTGAGCGCGAGGCAACCTGAATGTGGTGTGTGCCGGAGTGCATACAGGGCAGCCTTATTGACTCCTGTCGGTGATCTCGCTTTGCAATACCGAGAGTATGCCCTGCAACAGATACCAGCCTGAATTGTGCCCAATGGCAATGACATCACGGCATCTTTCAGTCAGTGACCGGGCGTTGGTATCGATAGAAAAAAAGGCACAAAAAAAGCGATGCACCGGTTCACTGGCGTGACCCTCGCAGGCAGCAAGCAAATGAGCCAGGCTGATTTCACTGGTATTACCCGGAGCGTTAAGCGTGATCCATTCCTGCAGTACTGACTTTGCCGGGTCCAGTTGCAGGTAATTCAACGTCACTATTGCCCCTGATAAGAAATCGTCACCTGCCGGTGTTAAGCCTTCTCCGCATCCAACTATATATTTTAATTCGTCCGGGACCGGTTGCGCTGTCGTGCGTAGCCACTGGTTTAGTGCTCGTTCGCCTAGTGACTGACGATTACTGATGGCCTTGGAAATTGCACTGGCGTGGTGCGGGCTTAACGTCTGAGCAAAAGCCTTGACGGTATCAAGTTTTTTTTCAAAGGAGTGTGTTGCAACAGCAGGTATTACCGGTGACCAACTCGTTATATGGTTGAGCGAAATCGTAAGATGGTTGTCAATAATCAGACATTCGTTGTCATAGTGCCATAAAGTATCGACAGCAATGTCTGTAAAGCTGTCGATTGAAGTATTCAGGTTTAACGGGCCGCGTGGAAGTTGTTTTACCAGCAGGCAAAAAAGCTGATCTGCGGTATGTAAATGTCCGGTACGTAAATATAGTGAAGAGTGAAAAGCGTGTGCTACCTGACCGGAACCTGCCTCAAGCCGGCGTTTGGCTAATACGCCGACATGGTCGGCGTGACCATGGATCAACGGTTTTTAATTCTTTGAATAATGGCTGCAGAAAGTTCGGCCGCACCACAGTTGCTGTCGCACACAATGGCGCCTGCATCGCTCAGCGCACTTTGTTGTTTATTAAGGCGTTGTGGGTCGGATTCGGTACCGCACACATAGGCAATGACCACCGGTCGGCTTTGCGGGCCATTGTTTAATGTTGTCACAATGGCAGCGGTCGGGTCTTCATGCGCGCCGTAACCCAGTACAACATCCAGTATGATCACTGCAGTTGACGCATTGTTCAATGCCTGCGCCAGTGCATCTGTTCGAACCAGTGGCTCCATCATCGGGTGCGGTCGTCCGACGGTATATTCATCCGCTCCCAGATCAACAATGCGGTGCGCGTCAGTAGAGTCGGTCAGGGGAGTTGATGAGCCGGCGGCTGCGTTGGAGCTGGTATTGATACCGGCTTGTTGCAGTATCAGTTGGGTTTCTGTGCATAGCGTACCGCCTGTGAATAGTCCACAGACATATTGTCGATCTGCATCGATGTCTATTACCAGGCTATCTGCAATAGAGTCGTAGTCGGGTTCTTCAAGCTTGCTGTCGGCTGCCAGCTCTGCTGTATCGCGCAGGTTGGCAGCATAGGTGATTGAATCCGGTACCAGGGATTCTTCATAACCAAACACACAGGCAATTACCTTTTTTCCGCACTGTGCCAGTTTGTCAAAAACGAGCTTTGCGGTGTCAGGCCCGGGTGGTTTTGAAATTAAAACAATTTGCTCGATGCTGTCGTCTTCGCTGAGTAAATCGATGGCCTGCAGTGTTGAGATTGCGCCGACAGCATCACTGAGATCTCGTCCGCCAACACCAATGCCGTGTTTCAAATTGCCGCCGAGTTTGCTTAGTAGTACCGCAAATTCCTGCAAACCGGTACCGGAGGCGGCAATAGCCGCGGTATTTGCTGCTGAGGTGACATGGGATAGTGAGTTCGCAAAGGCCAGTGGTACCTGATTGATGTAGGCGGTACCACAGTCAGGTCCCATCACCAGAAGATTGCTGGCTCGAGCCTGCCGCTTAAGTTTTGTTTCACTGTCGAGCGACACATTGTCACTGAAGATCATGACATTGAGTCCTGCATCGAGTGCCGCGCGTGCTTCTCTCGACGCATAAGTACCGGGTGTGGATACCAGTGCAAGATTGGCATCCGGATGAAGCGTCAGGCCGCCTTTCAACGTTCGTGCTTTGGCAGCAGACTGACCACCCTTCTTTTTGCTTTTGCCATCCAGTGTTTCATTGGCATGTGCCAGTGCACGGTTTGCGCTGCCTTTGCCATCGGCACGCAAGGCGATGACCAGATCGTTCGGTCCGGCAGTGTCGCCGGTGGCGTTTAACACACCGGCGTTTTGCATGATTTCCAGATTCGATGGCGTGCCAATCATCAGCACTGCCTCTTCGATACCGCCCATGGCGGCAATTTCTGCCGATAATCGCATCAGCGCTACCGAGTCGAGATAAAAGCCTTTGCGTACTTCGTTAACAATAGTGCTCACGAGGCATTCAACCTTTCGTGAAGTGACAGACAAGCCTGTTCAAAGCAGCCTAAAGGAGCGTTGACGACACCGGCACCTACCTGACCGATACCCGGTTCGCGGTGGGCGATACCGGTATTGATGGTAGGTGTAATACCGGAGTTCATGACTTTGCAGATATCGATACCTGTAGGCACACCGTCGAAGTCGAGTGCCGGTATCGTCCATTCTGGATTGCGCGACCAGGTGATCTCCGCCATCTGGTTCGTGAAGGCTGCGGCATCGGCGGCCGTACCCGCACCGACAAAACCTGCCACCGCCGGTGATGCGGCCATGGCGAAGCCCCCCAGGCCGATGGTCTCCACGATGGTGGAATCTCCCATATCCGGGTTGGCGTCTTTTTCGGTAAATCCTGGAAAATAAAGCCCTCTCGGCATCTCAACCGGAGCGGTAAACCACTGGTCACCGCAACCGCTCACACGGATGCCGAATTCGGTGCCGTTTCTGCACATGGCGGTCACGATAGAGCTGCCGCCTATATCGCGCACCGGATCCATAATGGCCTTACCCATGGCCATTGCCACGTTTAAAAAGAACTGATCGTTACCGGCGATGAAGGCCAGTACTTCACTGGCGGTGTCGGGGTCACCGACTCTTGCCATGGTCGGTGCCAACTCGCGCATGATTAAACTGGTACAGGCAACGTTGCGCTGATGCATCTCATCACCCATGGATAATCCGCGGGAGATGATATTTTTAAGATCAACGCCTTCGCATGCCAGTAATGTGTCAGCCAGCAGTGGCCCCATGGTGGATTCCAGCCAGCGCAATCGCTCAAGCACGGAATCGTCGTTGCCTCCGAAACGCATGACCTTGCCCAGGCCTTCGTTAATGGCGCAGTAGCTTTTGTTGCCGAAGGTTCTGTTTTCTACCACCATTAATGGCATCGACTGCGTGACGATGCCGGTCATTGGACCGACGGCATTATGATGATGATTCGGCTCGAAAGTTATCTTGCCACTATTGGCAAGCTTAAACGCGGCCTCTAAATTTTTGGCCCAGCCTTCCAGCACAATGGCTCCGGCGACTGCACCCTGCATCGGACCACACATGTGATCCCACTCAATGGGTGGGCCGGCATGCAGAACTTTGTGCTCACCGAGACCTTCTATTACGTCGGCGGCCAGTTGTACGTCACACAGCACCGGATCGGCGGTGTGCATACGTTCTATGGCCTGTGCGTTGGCGCTGCTGATCTGCCCGGCAACATCACCTGCAGACAGTGCCTCGGCAGCTTCAAGTGCGGCGGTGTTTTTAGAGGCCGGTGGACGCCAGTCGAGCGCGGAAGCGTCGATGCCCTGGGTGTTTAAATCATCGACAAAGCCGGGCAGTCCGACTCCGATGACACGCGGACCTTTCTGAAGCAGATCACTGGCACTCATATCAACTGGCTAACCTGGTGGCGGGGGCGGACTGGCTGTTGTAAACCGCTAGTGCCGCATCGACACCTGCACCGGCCTTTGCAGAATGCCCGTTTCTGCGCAGTGTCATTTCCAGTGCAGAAAGACACGCCAGTACGTTGTCTTTTCTGCAGCCGAATCCCATCGTGCCGATGCGCCAGATCTTGCCGTGCAGCGGGCCGAATGAGGTGCCGATTTCAATGCCGAAATCGTCCAGCATTTCGCCTCTGACTTTATCGCCGGTGACAGACGAGGGAATATATACACCGGTGACGTTGGGCATTTTGTTGTCGAGATCGCCGAATACCTCCAGATCCATTGCGCGCAGACCGTCTACCAGCGCACGACTGGTTTCGTTGTGTCTTTCGAAGCGGTTTTCCCAGCCTTCCTTTAATACGATACGGGCACATTCGCGAGCGGCGTAAAGCATGGAGGTCGCTTCGGTGTGGTGATTAAGGCGGGCCGGACTCCAGTAGTCCATGATCATCGAAAGATCGAAGTAGTTTGATTGAATCATCTCACCGTCGGCTGCTGCGTAGTCATCCGGTCGAATGCCTTCTTCGATGTGTTTGCGTGACTGCACCAGTTCAGCGATTCGATCATTGAGGGTAATGGGTGCGATGCCCGGCGGACCGGACAGACATTTCTGCAGGCCGGCGGTCACCCCGTCTATCTGCCATTCATCGGTCAGCAACGGCATGCCGGTAATGGATGCAGTCGCATCAACACACATAATCACATCGTTAGCACGGCAGATTTTACCGATTTCGTTCAGCGGCTGGGCCATGGTGGTAGAGGTGTCGCCCTGCACACAGGCCAGCACTTTAGGCTGATGTTTTTTGATTGCATCTTCGATCTGCTGTGCGTCGAATACCGTGCCCCATTCGGTGTGGATGGTAATAACCTCTGCACGGCAACGCGTGGCGATTTCACTGAGCAGGTGTCCGAATCTGCCGAACACGGGCACCAGAATTTTATCGCCCGGAGACAGTACTGACACCATCAGTGCTTCTATACCGGCGCGAGCAGTGCCATCGATCAGCAGTGTCCATTGATTCTGCGTACAGAAAACCCCTCGATACAGTGTCATGATTTCATTCATGTTCTTTGTGAAGTGAGGGTCGAACTGACCGAGCATGGGCATTGACATCGCGTTCAATACACGCGGGTCCACTTCAACCGGTCCGGGCCCCATTAGACGTCTGACCGGCGGATTTAAGTCGTCGAATATTTCTTGCATTTCATACCGTGCCGCAGTGGCGGGTTGTTTCGTCCATCATAATATGAACTACGGGTTGAAAGAACCGCGGGTTCATTGTTTGTTTAAGCCTGTACGGGCCGACTTGCAGGCTCACGCGTCGTTATGACGACCCTGCCGCAAATCACCCTGTCAGCTGCCGGTGATTTGCGTACCGGCCTCGCCATTAAGGGCAGCCTGTGCATCGTCCAGGTGAGCAATAACCGCTCGACGTCCGCCATTGTTCAGAAAATTAAGACAAGCCTCGACTTTCGGCGCCATGCTGCCGTCGGCAAATTCGCCTCGATCAAAAAGAGCCTGCAGTTCGGCCAGGCTGACTTCACCCAGTGCCCGTTGTGCGGGCTGTCCGAAGTTAATGTAAACCTTATCGACCGCGGTCAGAATAATCATCGTGTCTACATCGAGCACATTGGCCATGTGTGCCGAGCTTAAGTCTTTGTCGATGACCGCTTCGATGCCGCGACGGGTGCCATCGGCATTGCGCACCACCGGTATGCCACCGCCACCACCGGCAATCACCACCGCACCACTGTTGGCAATAGTCTCTATCAGCGATACATCTACAATATGCCTGGGTTTTGGTGACGGCACCACGTAGCGCCAGCCGCGCCCGGCATCTTCTTTCATTGTCCAGCCGAGCTTTTTGGCTATATCGCGGGCATCTCGCTCGCTGTAAAACGACCCTACCGGTTTGGTCGGATTCTCAAAGGCCGGATCGTTTTCATCGACCTCCACCTGAGTCAGCAGGCACACTACGTGACGCGGATTGTTTTCTGTGCGCAGCGCGTTTTCAAGGTGTTGCATCAGTAAGTAGGCAATCCCTCCCTGGCTGTGGGCAACGCAGACATCCATACTCATGGGAGGAACAGCGTCTCGCGAGAGAATCTGGCGCATTAGAATCTTGCCAACCACTGGTCCATTGCCATGCGTAATGATCAGCTGGTTGTCACTTTTGAGCACCGGCAGCAGCGCCTGCCCCGTTTTTTCAGCAAACTCGATTTGTTGCTCGACGGTACCCGGTCTTCGTGTGGGATGAATTGCGTTGCCGCCGATTGCTATCAGTATTCGATTTTTCATGAGCGCTTATCTGTGGCAGACAATAATCGACCCCCGTTTTTTGCGGGTGCCGGCTTACTCGGGGCAGTATGGTTCATGAGGCTGCGTCGTATTCGAATTGCGTTAACAGCTGATAAAGCACTTGTACTGCCACCTCTGCGTCTTCTTCGGTAATGCTCTCTTCGGGGTTGTGGCTGATACCCCCGGCGCAGCGCACGAACAGCATCGCCACGTTGGTCAGCTCTGCCAGTGCCATCGCATCATGCCCGGCACCACTGGGGAGTGAATGCAGTCGATGACCACAGGCGCTGATCGCCTGACCGATCTGACCGCTGAGCCATTGATCGCAGGTGACGCTGTTAGCTTCGTAGGTCTGCTGGCAGTTTATGGCAACTTTCCTTTTAGCAGCCACAGAGTCTATGGCATTGTAAATCTGTTGCTGCGCCTGATCGCGGGTTGAGTCTCTGCTTGATCTGAGATCCAGTGAAAATTCTACCTGCCCGGGAATGACATTGCCGGCGCCGGGCCTGGCGTCAATAACACCCACAGTGCCGACAACATCGGGCAGGGCCTGGCAGATTCTTTCGATTTCCACAATGCACTCACTGGCAGCAACCAGTGCATCACTGCGCAGATGCATCGGCACTGTGCCTGCGTGTCCGGCAACCCCGTCTACGGTAATGCTGTAGCGTCCGGCACCGGAAATCGCACTGACCAGCCCTACAGGCAACCCTTCGCGCTCCAGCACCGGCCCCTGTTCAATGTGTACTTCCACAAAACCCAGGAATTCGTCGGCGGATCGGCTGGCGCTGCTGACTTTGGCCGGATCCTGACCGAATGCCTGCAACGCGTCTGCAAGGCTGATGTTGTTGGCGTCGCATTCATTCAACACGGCCGGATCGAGTGTGCCGGCGATGGCTCGCGAGCCGAGCAGCGTCGATGGAAAACGCACACCCTCTTCATCGCAAAAGCCGACTATTTCTACCGCAAAAGGCAGCTTTACCCCGTTTTTCTGTAACTGTTCTATACAGACAATCGGTGCGACTACGCCAAGCATGCCATCGAATCGCCCTGCGTCTCTGACAGTATCTAGGTGTGAGCCGAGCAATAGAGCGCGGCTGTCGGATTGTCCTTCGAGTCGGCCGACAATATTGCCGATGGCGTCAGTGTGAACCAGCATGCCGGCATCGCGCATCAAGCCTGCGACCAGCTGGTTTGCCTGCCGGTGCTGTTCACTCAGCGATACCCGGGTGAGCTTGCCGTCGTCTTCCGAGATCGCTGCGAGCTTCTCAATATATTCAAAGACTTTTGACCCGGCCGTTGTGCTCATATAGTTGTCATATCTTTTGGTACGGTTTTAACAGGATCGGAATGGGACTGTAATGTGCGACACAGCGCAGTAAATAATCTATGCGCCATAATAGTCCTAAACCGGTCTGTTTGCGTAGTGGCGAATACTATGGATATGATCCTGCCGGCCACTGACGAACTTTGTCTTGCACAGCGTCGGCTTATGTCCCGGTCGATGACTGATAAATAGCTGTTTGCACAATCTTATGGGTAATTGATGGAATCCTACATCATTGAATGGCTCAGCCTGCTCGGGCGCTGGGCGCATATGATTTTCGGTATCGCGTGGGTGGGAGCGTCGTTTTATTTTGTCTGGCTGGACAACCACCTGCAAAAACCGCTGCAGCAGAACGATATCGATCGTGGTGTCGGGGGTGAGTTGTGGGCGGTACATGGTGGCGGCTTTTATCATTCGCAAAAATATCAGGTTGCGCCCCCTCAGCTACCGGGCACCTTGCACTGGTTTAAGTGGGAGGCTTACACCACCTGGCTCAGCGGCATGTTTCTGATGGTGCTGTTGTACTGGTATCAGGCGGAGATCTACCTGATTGATCCGTCGGTAGCAGATCTCAGCAAACCGGTGGCCATCATTATTGGTGTCGCATCACTGGTTATCGGCTGGCTGGTTTATGACCGGTTGTGCAAATCTGCCGTCGCGCAGAACGACCTGCTGATGGCAGCCATACTGCTGGTGTTTTTAACGGCTGTGGCTTATGTGTTGTGTCAGCTGTTCAGTGGCAGAGGTGCGTACATTCACTTCGGTGCCATGCTCGGTACTATTATGGTGGCTAATGTAGCGCATGTGATTATACCGGGGCAGCGTGATCTGGTAGCCGCCAAAAAAGAAGGCAGAGAACCTGACCCCATCCACGGGATCAACGGCAAGCTGCGCTCGGTGCACAACACCTATTTCACTCTGCCTGTGTTGTTTGTGATGATCAGCAATCACTATGCAATGACCTACGGACATGAGTATAACTGGCTGATACTGATTGGGTTGTCACTGGCAGGCGCGCTTATCCGTGTGTACTTTGTGAAGCGGCATTTTGGTAAAGCCTCCCCTGTGACGGTGATTATTGCTGCTGTGATTCTGGCTGGCATCGCATGGGCGATAGCGCCAAAACCTATTGCGGTACAGTCGAGCGGTGCGGACTCACAGGCGCTGTTTGCGCAGGCACAGTCAGTGGTGCAGTTGCGTTGCAGCAGTTGTCATGCACAGGTACCCACGCAAGCCGGTTTTGCTGCACCGCCTAAAGGGATACTGCTCGAAACACCCGAAGAGATTCTGGCGCAGGCCAGTACGATTTATCAGCAAACCGTCGTTACCCGGGCAATGCCCATCGGTAACCTGACCGGCATAAGCGACGAAGAACGTGGTGTGATTGCACAGTGGTTTGAAAGCCTGCCCAGGTAACTGCAGTGGGACTTTTCGCAGCGCACTTAAGTGCTCAGCCGGTGTACCGTGTTATGCATCCACTTTCGATGTAACTGAGGGGCCGGCAGCGCGGCTTATGCAGTTAACAATTGTGCATCCTGCCAGCACCGCACTGCGCTGATCCGTTGCAAAGTCGGTCAATCCGGCGTCGGCCAGTTTTTGCAGCGCCCAGCGGAACAATACAGGCTCAGGGTGGTTATCCCGGTACTGCGTCACTGAATCGGCCAGTGCCTTGGCGGGCAGGTTGGCTGCGAAACCAACCTCCTGCACAAAGCGGTTAAGCTCGGCGATCATGGTTTCATTCGATACCGGTGATATTGTGTCGCCACAGGAATTGACCGCACTACAGCAGACATGCAATATTTCCAGCAGGCAGTCCATGGTTTCAAGTGTGGCCCCCAGAGACTTCTGCATCAGTACCATGTCGAAAAGATCCGGTTGCGCTTGTGCTACCGAATCCATTTCCATTGATTTTTCCGATTGATCAAGTAGCACAATATGCTTAAGCGTTTGATCAAGCACTGCTTCATTGATGATCACTTAAAATGTGCCAATCGGGTTGTCACTGTTATCCATCAATGAATTGCACGCAGCACATCGACAACACGTTGAACATCGTCACTGGTATTGTAGTGACTCATACTGATGCGCAGCACACCGTCTTCAGTGTTTTTAATGCCTGCGCTCTCCAGTAGTCGCAGAGCATAGAAATCTCCGTGACCTGCAGCGATATCTTTTTCTGCCAGTGCTTTTGATAATTTTGCAGAGCTGTGTTTCTGTGAGGTCAGCGCCACATTAGCCTCACGACCCTCACTCTGAGTTCTGCCTAAAATGCGTATCGGCAAGTCGCGAATACCGTCCAGCAGTTGATCACAAAGGATGGTCTCATGGGCATGCATCAGTGATGACACGTGTTGTGCCTTCTCATACAAAGACGCTTTACTGTCGCCGAAATGGTGCTGATGGCTCCTGGAAAAATAGTCTCCTACGCCTGCCAGTGCTGCGATGGCTGCATGGTCGGGTCCGGTGGTGTCCAGTGTTTTTTGCGGATAGCCGATATTAAAGTAGTGGCACTGAGGCTCAAGCTCGCTTAAAAAATCATCCGCCACGTACATCACCCCCATATGAGTGGCGTAGGTTTTATAGCTGCTGAAGCCATAGGCATCGGGCTTGAGCGCGGGAATGTCGGGCCACTGGTGCGGCGCAAACGACACACCATCGACCACTACCCGGGTGTTGTTTGCCCGCGCCAGTTCAATTACTTCACTGACCGGATTAACTGAACCGATAATGTTTGAGCTGTGCGTCATCGCCACCAGCGCAGTATTGCGGTTCAAAAGCGCTTTAAATGTAGAAAGCGCAAGCTCGCAGGTGTCGGGTTCAATCGGCCAGGTCACCAGTGTTGCGCCGGTACGCTGGCATAGTCTTTCCCACGCACCGATGTTGGCTTCGTGATCCTGACCGGTCACTATTACCTCAGAATCACTGTTCAACAATGGCGCGCAGGCATGGGCCAGTGTATTGAAGTTCTGTGTGGTAGAGGCGCCAAGCGTCACATTGCCCACAGGCACGCCCAGCAGATCAGCCATGGACTGTCGGCCTGCGTCCATCTGTTCACCCGCCACTCGTAAAATTTCGCTCTCGCCATAGGGCTGAACCTTATTCACACGGTAGAAGTGCATCAGCCGGTCGATCACATCACCGGCAACATAGCTGCCACCGGCGTTTTCAAAAAAAGCCGTTTTAGCGGCCAGTGGTTCAGCAAAGGTCGGGAAGCACTGACGGACGAAGTCGACGTCCAGATGATTGGCAGGCATGAAGATTCTCGAATTTCAGTCACCGGCTAATATACCGCACTTCGGTGATGTGATTGGTATCTGCCGGGCAGTATCGCAGTGGGCCTTGCTTACGCTGCGGGTTTTTTCTTCTGCCAAATGAGTGGTTGCTTGTCAGTAGATCCGGAGTGTCGGAAACAGTCGCCGCGATTTATCGGCGTCTATAAACTCCCCGAGATCAATTGGCCTGGCATACTTTTCGGCTGGCGGGCTTTGCAGGGAGTTGAGATCTCCTTCGAGTAGTGTACCGGTCAGGGTGCCGTCATCTTCCAGTGTTAATTGATAATACAGGCCATTCCATGCATCGATACCGAACTCTGACGGGGTTTTACGAATAAACAGCAGCTGATATTCCAGGTCACTCAGATCATCCTGAGTGATAAGGGATCGCAGGTCATACGGGTAGCTGAGATAGCAGAACCATTCGGTGTCTCCCTCTATGCATCTGAATGGACGCATAGATAAAAAATGTTCGGTAAAACGGCTGGTGTCCAGATCGACACTGACAGCAGTTTCACCGTTTTGTGTTTCGGTAAAGCTGACATCGGCAATTTTGGTTTCCTGTTGTTGAGCGTCTACCAGGTAGACAGCAGCCGTGTCGGGGAACGATGCCAGTGCTGCATGGCTGCAGAGAGTGAACAGTAAAGCCAGCAGTAGTCGCGTCATGGTTTTGCACCGGACATTTTTTTTGGAAGGAAGCCTCGCGCCGGGTCGTAGCCAATGACAGCAGCAGTCAGGAATGCCAGCGTGCATAGAGACACAACGACAAGTGCCAGTGGGCTGAACTTGCCATAGAGTGCAAAACGTATCAGCTCGACAGCATGGGTAAACGGGTTAAGTGTGCAAATCCAGTAAAGCAGCAGGCTGGACTCCTGCATTTTCCACAGTGGGTACAGTGCAGAGGAGGCAAAAAACATGGGGAATATCACGAAGTTCATAACACCGGCAAAATTCTCAAGCTGCTTGATTAAAGACGACAACAGCAAGCCCAGCGCTCCGAGCATTAAACCCGCACAGACAAGCGCAGGCAGTACTGCCAGATAACCCGCCAGTGGTGGCCGGATATCCCAGAACCACGCGATAGCCAGAAACACACAGGACTGCAGCACCGCGACAAAAACTCCCGCCAGTAACTTGCACAACAACAGATACCAGCGTGGCAGCGGTGTGGTCAGCAGTACACTCATGCTGCCCATCTCACGGTCGTACACCATGGACAGTGAACTTTGCATACCGTTGAACAGCATGATCATGCCAAGCAGACCGGGTGTTATATATTCTTCGTATAAAATATAGGTTTCATAAGGTGGAATAATAGATATACCCAGCACCGAACGAAAACCTGCGGCGAATATAAACAACCAAACCAGCGGTCGGACCAGTGCCGAGAAAAACCGTCCGCGTTGACCGATGAATCGCAGGGCCTCGCGTACTGCCACTCCGCGCAGGCAGCGCAGTGCATGTGACAGATTCAAGAGGGTTCTCCGTGAACATTTCGATCATCGGTATATTGTTTGTTTACCTCATTGAATAAGGCTGCAACATCTGGCTGTTGATATTTTTCCAGAAGTGAAGCGGTGGTACCGTCAGCGATAATGTTTCCGCTGTTCAGCAGATATATTTGATCATCTGTGGTCACTTCTTCCATTAAGTGAGTCGCCCATAGCACGCCGGTTTGTTGTGAGTGACAAAGTGATTTCACGTGAGATACAAACTCTTGACGGCTGTTCAGATCCAGCCCGACGGTGGGCTCATCGAGCAGTAATAAAGAAGGCTTATGCAGCAAGGCTCGTGCGAGTTCTACCCGTCGTTTCTGTCCGCCACTTAAAGCGCCGACTTTGCGTGTGCTGTATGACTGCATGTTGTGCAATTCTATCGAGCTGTCGATGCGTTGCCGGCTGTCTTTACGTGAGATGCCCTGCAGGTCGGCGGCGTAACGCAGGTTTTGCAGCACGGTAAGGTCCATATCCAGTGTGCTTTTTTGAAATACAACGCCTATTGCTGCCAGCGCTTTCAGAGTTTCGGACTCAAGTGAGTGCCCCATAATAGACACACTGCCACTGTGGGCTCGATATAAACCCGAGATGATTGAAAACAGAGTTGTTTTACCAGCGCCGTTAGCGCCAAGCAACGCTACAAAGCGGCCGGAATCCACCTGCAGTGATACACCGCGTAGCGCGTCAACCTGTTTATAACTGTAGCGAACACTGTCGACACTGAGAGCTGCCATGCTCAAACCCCGGGCCTGATCAAGGACAACTTATTGTTATGATTCAGGTAGTCAGCAGGTAAGGTTTTCACTTTAACCCGGAATATGTGCTTTCGGCAGTATGGCTGCACCCCATGGGAAGCGTCCGACTTTGACTGATTTTTCTGCTTTCATGGTTTTTACATCGACCACAGATACATCTCCTGAGACACCATTGGTGGTGTAGAGTTTGTCCTGCTCCGGTGTCAGTGCCGTATGCCATACACGCCTGCCGACTAATATGTATTCAATGGGCTCATAGGTCGAGCGGTCAACCACAGCAACATGATTTGACGGACCCAATGCAATAAAAGCGTACTTGCCATCAGCGGTGAGTTCCATGCCAACCGGCTGAATACGATCCGGCGACATACCTTTAATTTCAAAGTTAATGACCTGTTTAATTTGCTTTGATTCAGTGTCTATGACAGATACGGTACCGCCGATCTCTGACGAGACCCAGAGCTCTTTGTCGTCAAGGGTGAATTCAGCATCGCGTGGCCGCTGATCAACCAGGGTGTTTTCCACCAGCTCGTGTGTCTCGGTGTCAATCCAGTGTGCCATGTTGGTGGTTTCAGAGGTGACAATAGCCCACTTGCCATCGTAGCTGACCGCCATACCTTCGGGTTCCACCCCCACATCTACCTGTGCCACGACGGTACGGGTTTCGATATCGACCACTGTGGCAATAGCATCGTCTTCGTTAGCGATATACAGATGACGGTTGTCCGGGTGCAGGGCAAATTGCTCAGGGTCTTCGCCGGATGGCAGTTCAAAGAGAATTTCATCTGTTGCGACATCCATAATTTGTACAGTGTCTGAGTCGGATGCACAAATGAACAGATGTTTGAAGTCTTTGGATAAGGTGATGCCGCGAGGCCGCTCCCCGACTTCAATGGTTTTGATGACTTCGTTGGTTTCAGTATCGATGACAGAGACGGTGTCATCTTTTTCATTGGATACATACACCCAGTGCGCGTGTGATGGCTGAGCACTCAGCAGTAGGCAGGTAGACAGTGCACTGATTACCGATTTATTCATGCTAATTCATATCCTCGCAGGCGGACTCCGGCCGATCCAGGCCCAGTGTGTCCAGCTCTGTTGTATGGTGTAAGAAACCTTCCAGCGGGGCAAGTGCAACGACTGACTGCGGGTGTACCAGTG
>JAHDHK010000058.1 GCA_020631335.1 Chromatiales bacterium | reverse complement strand
CCCAAACCCCAAACCCCAAAACCCAAAACCCAAACCCCATTAATACCCATTAAAAAAATTTTAAAATTTAAAATAATAATTAAAATAAATAAAAATAAAAAGAAATAAAAAAAATGAAAAAATAAATAAATAATTAATATATCTAAATATTTTCAAATTAATGGCCATCATCTTTATTTAACCCTGTCGAGAATATACAGTCTAGAAACAAAAAGCATGGGACACGACATCAGCCGAAACAACTGTTCCGTGTACTGCCTGTCTACCTTGCCCGCCACTGTTTGTGGAATTTCGCTTGCGAGGTTGGCCGCCAGATCAACGTTCTTGCGCTGCAGTTCTCCAATCAGTCCCTGTCGTGTCAGTGAATACGATATAGCCGAATATACGACCGCGGTGACAAACAACAGTAAAATGAGTGTCAGTGCGAGTTTGGCGTAAAGTGATTTGAGTGACACGGGTTAGCTGTCAGTTCAGTCGCGCTTGGCGAACTCATAACCGACACCCCATCGTGTCAAAATGAACTCCGGTTCCTGCGGATTTTTTTCTATTTTTGTGCGTAAGCGGTTGATGTGTGAATTCACAGTGTGGTGATAGCCCTCATAGCTGTAGCCCCAGACTTTGTCGAGCAGTTGCATTCTGGAGAACACCCGGCCCGGGTTGATGGCAAAGTAGTGCAGCAGATCAAATTCTTTAGGGGTGAGTTCTACTTCTACGTCTGCAATAAACACGCGTCGGTTATCTATGTCTATTTTAAGTGCTTTGAAGGTAATGCTTTGTTCGGTGTTTTCTGTCTCTTCGGCAATACGCGCACGTCGAAGCAGGGCTTTGACCCGGGCTACCAGCTCCAGCGTGCTGAACGGTTTGGTCATGTAGTCGTCGGCACCGAGCTCAAGGCCGAGCACGCGATCGAGCTCAGAGGATTTAGCAGTGAGCATCAGAATAGGGATCTGCGGGTTGGTGCCGCGAACGGTACGGCAGATCTCGAGCCCGTCGACTTCGGGCAGCATAATGTCCAGAATCAACATGTCGAATTGATCCTGCGTGGCGCGTTCGAGTGCTTCTCGTCCGTTGCTGATGTGCACGCACTCGCACATGATGTCCTGCAGCTGCAGGCTGACCAGTTCGGCCAGATCAGGGTCGTCTTCGACCAGTAAAATCTTACGTTGTGAGATGATTGAATCTCCTGAAAAATCTTGCCGTCATTGTTAGTGAATGTACTCGACGGCTCATCACAATATTCTAACAAAACTCTGAATATTTACCTTGTTGCAGGTTTTAACGCAGCACGGGACGGAAATACAGTCGGTTCCCGTGCTCCTGCGACGCTTGGACGTCGGATCCTGTGGAAATCATCTTCGAATATCGCATTGGTGCGGCAGGGACCCAAATCTCTGAGGATCAGCCTGTCGCAGTGTAGTATTGTGCGGGTTTTTGTCTTGGAGTGAGCATTTTGGAAATCGACAGGTACTTTGACGTATCCGACGATCAACTGATATTCAGTCGCCAGCAGTCCAGTGATTTTGCCAAGCTGGTGGCAGGTGATTTCAACCCGCTGCACGATACAGATGCGAAAAGATTCTGCGTGCCCGGCGATTTGCTGTTTGCGGTGTGCCTGTATCGTGGTGGTGTGTTTGAGTCGATGACTTTTGATTTCTTGAATATGGTGGACGCCGGTGTCGCGCTCTCCACCGTTCAGCGCGATGCTGGCACGGTATTGTCGGATGCGCGGGAGCGCGAATACCTGACGTTGCAAACCCGCGGTGCGCACAGTCGCAATGCTGAGTTGATCAACGGGCTTGCGCAGGCTTACGTGCAGTTTTCCGGGCAAACGTTTCCGTATCTGCTGGTTGATTTAATGAGAAACCACGATGTAATGATCAATCCGTCGCGTCCGCTGGTGATCTATAAAAGCATGCAATTAACAATATCATCACTGCAAGCCGAAAACATTGCGCTGGAGTTTTCCGGTGCACAGCTGTTACTCGATGGCAAAAAGGCTACGGTTGAGTTGAACTTTGATATTCACAGCGCTTCGCAGATGATCGGCCGGGGGCAAAAACAAATGGTACTGGGCGGATTACGTGCGTTTGATGAAGAAGCCATGGCATCACTGGTCGATGAATATCAATCGGTGAAAGATCGTTATAACAAGACGCAAAACTAGTGGTTCGCGGTTGTAGTAAACCCGACTAATCCTACCAGCTGAACGCTCATAGTTAATCTGATGGCTTCAAAGCTCGCCGGCGTGCTTATTTTTCTGATGATGTGCTTTAGCGTGCTGAATGATGTGTTTGGCGGCGACGGCAATCAGTTCTGGCTTTACCTGGTTGCCGGATTGTGTAGCTGGGCTGCGGCTTTACTGTTATTACCTTCCATTGGCCGTATACAGGTGTTTCAGGCGGGGACTATTGCAGCTATCGGTGTTGTATTGCTGGTACTTGCTACGCGTGCCGGAGGCGAACTGAATGTATCTGCCGTGATCAGTAAGAACGCCAGCCTGGTGACAATGATTGCATCAGTAGGCTTTCTGCGTCTTGTTGCATTGTCCGGCTCTCCGGCCAATAAAGCGCTTCCGGTTGGTACTGCTGCTTACTTCAAGACCCTGCTTGGCGTGAGTCTGTTCGGCACTGTTATCAACATCTCAGCGCCAATACTTTTTGCCGATCGGCTACACGCCGAAAAGCGTCTGACCCCATTGGCCAGTGCTTCAATTACCCGTATATTTTCGGGGTGTTCCGGATGGTCGCCATTCTTCGGTGGCATGGCAGCGATACTAACGTATGTTCCTGATGTCAGGCTGGGCTTTGTCATGGCGGTCTGCCTGCCTTTTGCGCTGGTCGGGTTTTGTATCGTATGTGTGGAAGCCTTGTGCTTTAAACGAAGTCAGATCAGTTCCTTTCATGGATACCCGGTGCAATTCAATAGTCTATGGGTGCCGGTGTCACTTAGCCTGGTCGTGATTGCAATAACTCTATTGGCGCCGCACTGGTCAATACTGACTTCGATATCAGTAGCAGCGCTGCTGTTGACGGTATCGGTATTATCAATTCGATCAGCGTTCAGCGGATTACAGGCAGTGTGGATGCATATTGTTCATCAGCTGCCCAAGATGGCAAACGAGCTGTTGCTGTTTTTAGTCGCTGGTGTTTTGGCTGAGGGATTAGCCAGCGTTATCTCTACCGGGCAGTTATCTATGCCAGTGTTTAATTTTGGCTTGTTTCAGGCAATGCTGCTGCTGTCTGCAATGATTGTGGTGAGTGCAGTGGGGGTGCACCCGGTGGTGATAGTTGCCGGGTTGACACCCTTGTTGCTAACCTTGAACCCGTCTACAGATTTGTTAGCGATTGTGTATCTGCTGGCGTGGAGTTTAGGCACGTGTGCCAGTCCGCTGTCTGGCACTCACCTCGTTTTTCAGGGGCGTTATGGTATACCGAGTTGGAAAGGTGCTATGTGGAACTGGCCGTATGTTGGCGTGATGTTATTGCTGGCCTTTCCGTTTCTGGCGTTGGTATCGCGCAGTCTTTGAGCGTTTCAGTGATCTCACTGCGATCACACGATTACCAGTTTCTTTTCGGTCCTGTGTCGAAGTGTGCGAAGTTCGATTGTTCATAGTACCCGACGCCGCCAACACCAAGCTTAATGCCGATATCCCTGAGTTGTCGGGTGCTTTTGCCCGGGATTCTTATGTCGATAGCCTGCCCTTTGATATGGAAACTGTTTTTTGCAACACCTGAATTGCGCTCTGCAAGCATGCGATTGGTTTGTTCTGAACGATAACCGGATATAACGCTGATTGCTTTGGTATTGTCGATTTTTTTATTTAACAGATACAGCAGCGAGAATATTTTGGTATCAATCGTTTTTACCTGATCGGTGCGATGGTCACGCAGCAGATGGTTGAGATCCTGCAGCGCTTCTACATTGTAGCGTCCCTCTGCCCAGAACACGGTATCCACAGTCTCTGCGGTGTGCAGGTTATATAGTTTGAGCCTTAGTTCCGGATACCGGTTAGTGGCTGCAATGGCATGACTGCAGGGGAGGACACTGGCTGCAACTGCACATTTAAGCGCTGTGCGTCGTGCAGCGCGGTATGAAAATGATTGTGACATGAGGCACGTAGACCGATAGCATTACTTCACAGATTACGGTATCGGTTATGGATAAACAGTGTGACATTCCTCAAGTTCCGCGAAAAACTCCTCCGCCGATCTATTCTTTACAATTGTGAAAGTTGTCTCGTATACGACTACGTATTCCCTAAACTGCAATGCGGACGGCGTATCGAGGCAAATCTGGACTATATTTAACCATGGTCTACAGTTAAACTCCGCGCCGCATTGATATAGTCCCCTTTAAATACGGCGGTTCAAACCGCATGTTAACGATATCGGAACGGCAAGGTTTGCAATGTGTTCCGATCAAAGACTGTATAGTGAGTGAAAATAATAAATTAACTTTCCCCCAAGGTTTGCTGTCGACAAGTGCAGCATTGTTAGCGCTTATCAAAAATCTGTTATGAACAAAAAGTGGTCATCCAAAAAAGTAAGAAGTGTGCAGTCGTGGCTCGAAAAACGATGGCCCGATCTCTTTGCGCCCGGGCCGGATCGAAAGCCCCTCGCGCTTGATATTCACAAAGAAATTTTAAAGTACCGTTCAGAGTGCCCCGAACTGTCCTGCCGTACGCTTGATGAAGCGTTGAAAAGACACATGACCAGTCATGGCTATTTATACGGTATGGCACGTCACGGACATCGTGTCAGTCTGGACGGGCAGGCCGTTGAGCCGGTTAGCGAGACTCACCGCCAGTGGGCATCCAGCATCTTGCGGAGCAAGCAAAAAGAGGCTCAGCGAGAGCGTAAGGGGCGCAGGAAAGCGGTTGTCAAAGGTAATCATGGCAAACCGGCATTCCTTGATAAACGCCCGGTGCGCAAAAGTGCTGCGACACTGACGCCGGCATCCACTGCAGCGCCTGTGATTCGCTACAAGCAGCGACGTCGTCGGACAGTTTTACCTGCGGCAGCTGAAGTTGAGCTGGCTGGTTAATCAGGCCTTTGCTGCCGGCACGGCTGTCTTTTGTTCCTTCAATGTCGACGCAGCAGCCAGGCCGAACTGTACATTGTAGAAGGTCGAAGTGCGGCGGCGTCATTAAACGCGGTTAGAAATAAAGATCTTCAGGCGGTCTACGCACTGCAAGGCAAAATTCCCAATGTATCGACACCCGCGGGATTGCGCAGAGCACAGCGAAACGATCATGTGCGGAACCTGATTCAATTATTGCAACCTGATCACGCTGATTCTGCTTTTACGCGGAAACATATTCTGTGTGATGCAGACGCCGACGGGCTGCACGCAAGGTCGCTGTTAGAGCTGTTTTTTTGCATTCATTTGCAAACTCTCGTGGCGGATCAATCGGTATTCCATATCTACCCGCCATTGTTCAGGATCACGGCCAGGGCCACCGGCAGACAGTGGTTTGGCTGGCAAAGGGGAGATTTCGAGCAGCATACCGAGGAAGGTGAGGTGGACGTCACCTACTACAAAGGAATTGCCAGTATGCCGGCCAATCTGCTGTTCGACACTTGTCTGTGTGCTGCTAATCGACGTTGTCGTCCACTCGCCTTGCGTGACCCGGTCCTGCCGTAGGCGAGTGTAACTGCGTTATTTCAGGTGATTGGCACGGTGGAAGGGGCGATATGCAGCGCATCTCCCCGGTAAGGATGTTGTAGCGCCACGGCTTCATTGAGTTCTATACCCAGTCCCGGTGCTGACGAGGGAATGACATAGCCCTCTTCCCAATGTATGTGCATAGTCAGTAAATCGCGATGAAATCCCGACCAGTCTTCGATGCTTTCGAGAATCAGGAAGTTAGGGCTGCAGGCGGCGAGCTGAATATTGGCAGCAGCTTCGACCGGCCCGCAGTATAGATGAGGTGCAAGCTGGGCGTAGTGGGTTTCGGCCATGCTGGCGATTTTCTTCCCTTCCAGCAAACCGCCTACTCTGCCCAGTGCAGGCTGCAGAATAGAGGCAGCGTCACATTGGAGTACGCGTGAAAATTCGTACTTGGTGGTCAGGCGTTCGCCGGTGGCCACCGGTATGCTTGTCTGTCTCGCGACTTTGGCCATTTGTTCCGGCATTTCCGGTGGAACCGGTTCTTCAAACCAGAGCGGATTGCTTGGCTCCAGTGCGCGTGCCATGCGAATTGCACCTGCCGGCGTGAATTGTCCATGTGTGCCGAATAACAGATCTGCGTTATTTCCTAATGCCTCACGCAGCGTCTCGACAAACCGTTTTGAACGTTCGATTGATTCAAGTTCGGGTTGATGGGGATCGAAGGTGGTGTACTGCCCGGCCGGATCGAACTTCACCGCGGTGAATCCCTGTGCAACATAGGCCAGTGCACACTCAGCGGCGACTGCCGGGTCGGAGTAGACCGGATCCGGGCTGTTGGCGTCGGCGTTATCTGCCGGGTAAAGGTAGGTATAGGACCGAAGTCTTTCGTGTACCTTGCCCCCCAGCAGCTCGTAAACAGGCTTCTCAACCGCCTTGCCAATAATATCCCACAGTGCAATCTCAAGTCCGCTGAGTACCCCGATCAGGGTGATGTCGGGTCGCGATGAATAACCTCGTGCGTAGACGTTACGCCATAGTGTTTCAATTCGAAACGGATCGGTGTTTTCAATGTGAGCCTGAAAAACATCGTCGATCATGTGTTTGATGACTGATGGTGAAAAGGTCGCGTTGTACACCTCGCCGATGCCGCTGATGCCGTTGTCGGTGGTGAGTTTAACGAAAATAAAATATCGTCCGCCCTTGTGGGGCGGCGGGTTGCCGACAATAAAGGTCTGCAGTTCGGTGACTTTCATACGGGCTTCTGTGTGCTGGCTTCGGTCGGTGTTTACGGAGTGTGTACAGGCAGGTAGGCCGATACTCCATCAAAGCCGGTAGATAGTCAAAGTGTACGAAATTTGTATTCAACCGCTCACGTGCGAAACCTAAGAGAATCTCTTGCGCAGTAGCCGGAAGTCGTCGGACAGCTTTTCAGCCGCCTGTGGTGGTGTAAATATCGCGTGTACAGCGGCATTGGGGTCGATCAAAATAATGGTAGAGGAATGATCTACCAGATAATTTGCATCGCTGCGATCCTCCGGTACTGAGTACACTGCGCTGACCTGGTTGGCAAAACTACTGAGGTTGTCGGGTGTGCCGGTAGCGCCGGTAAAGGTCTCATTGAAGTGGGCCACATAGGACTTCAGTCGTTCAGTGGTATCTCTTTCCGGATCGACTGACACCAGCATCATTGCGACGTCTTCAGTGAGCTCGTTATTGTCTGCGAGCGTGCTGTATAGCTGATCCATAATGGTCAGGGTCATCGGGCAGGCGTCAGGGCAAAAGGTGTATCCAACATAAATAAAAGTCCATTTCTCCTTGAAGGATTCAGCGGTAATCGTTGCATTATTCTGATCAATCAGTGCGATATCGGTGAGTGCTTTTGGAGATGGAAAAGCGAAGCCGGAGAGCTCTGCCTGATGGTTATCTGGCTGCTGCCGCGCGAAGAATACACCTGCCGCGATAGCAATCAGGGCAAGCGTGACTGGAACGAATTTTTTTATTGTCATGTCAGTGCTGTAGTTACATCGTAAAAGAAGCGGATTGAGCGGGTGCAGCCATTGAGATTTTGTTTGTTAACATTCGACAGCAATTTCTATCAGGTAAAACATCTGGTTTCTGGAGGTGTAAATGATACTCAACACCCCGACCAGTATAAGCACATGTTTATCACACATAAACCGTGCAATTTTTTCGTGTATTACCCGGTTTATCCGGGTTGCTGGTACTAAGACGAATCATGGACCCGGTTGGTTGCACCACGCAGAAAAATTATGCACATTGAGATCAGTATCAGAAATGGCAATACACTGAAGTTGACTGCAATCCAGCCAAAATGATGCTGAATAGTGCCCGATGACAGTGCGGTGACTGACACAGTACTGAAGACAATAAAATCGTTCATTGCCTGTGTGCGGGATTTTTCCTGCGCCTGGTAGGCTTCGGTCAGCAGGGTAGTGCCACCGACAAAAAGGAAATTCCATCCCACCCCGAGCAGTATCAATGCTAACCAGAAGTGCCAGATGGATTGACCGGTCAGGTTCGTGGCAACGCACAGGCAGCAGAGGATGGCGCCACTGAGCAGAATGCTGCGAATGCCGAAGCGTTTAATCAGATGCCCGGTGATAAAAGAAGGCGCAAACATCGCCACGACATGCCACTGGATCACAAAGGCAGTGTCACGCAGATCCATGTGATGGTGATGCATCGCCAGCGGTGTGGCGGTCATCAGCAGATTCATCACGCCATAGCCGATGGTTGCACATAGCACGGCGACTATAAAAACGGGTTGTGCCGCGATAGCTGTGATAGATCGACCGCTGTAAGGTTGCCTGTTATTCCTTACCGGTGCAGGTAGCTTCATCAGGCTGACCGTGGCCATTGACGCAAGATACACCGCAATGGCAATAACAAAAGCCCCGGCATAGATCGAAACCTTCAACAGGTGTTGACTCCAGGTAGCCAGGTTCGGCCCGATAAACGCGGCAACCACACCGCCGGCCATTACCCATGAGATGGCCACGCTCTTTTTTTCTTCCGGCACTATCTCAGGTGCGGTAAATCGGTAGTAGTTGCCGAACGCACTGAAGGCGCCGAAACAAAAAGTCGCCATGCAGAAAACCATAAAAGACTGCTGATAGATTGCAAACAGTGCCAGGCAGGCACCGGTGATACCGACGATCCCTGCGATTAAAAAACCGGCTTTCCGCCCCCATATGCCCATGGCTAGTGAGGCAGGTATGCTGATGACCATGATAGCCATAAACTGTATGGCAAGTGGCAGCGTTGCCAGTGCCTTATTGGTGGCGAGTTCCAGGCCGATCAATGCCGATACAGTGATCAGCATTGAGTTGCAGATAAACATGAAGGCCTGACAGGCAGTCAGCAGGTAAAGGGTGTAGGGCACAAGCGGCGCTCACGACATCGAAGCAGTGTACTTTAACTCAGCTTTGCTTTAGTCAGGCAAATTAACTGCGTGCGGACTGTGCACATACATACGTGGCGTCCGTCAGCAGTTGAGGGCGACAGCGGGTTTACAGCTGGCCCCCGAAACTATCAGGAGCCGGTGTTGTATTCAGACCGTCGGTTTCTGTTCGTTGTACACGTCATATCGGCAAGCATAACAGTGCCGGTTAATTGTTCCAGACAACCGTATTTTCTTCGGTGAAAACGGTACAGAAATCTTCTGTTTCCATTGAGGTAAAGCGCACGATTGACGACAGACTTTCGTACCAGTATTCGGTGACGACCAGTGGAACACGCTCACTCATCACCGGGAAGTCGCGTTCACGATCCGGGGGACCATTTGCCGCTTTTGTTTCAGCAAATCTCTCTGCACACGGATGATTGTATTCATGTGAGTCGGAAATAGCATCACCATCGCTGTCGAGATCGAGGTAGTTTGGAATGCCGTCTCCATCGATGTCGCCTGTGCCTTCATCGACGTCGCTGACACCGTCATTGTCAGTGTCTGTCATCGTGACGTCACTTTGCATTAGATTGCCGGGGTTGTCAGGCGACAAGGCTGCAGAACTCATCGTTTCGTCACTGTCACACGCCGCCAGTGCGATGACTAGACAAACAGGTGCTAATCGAAATAAAAACATTGTTGACCCCGAACGTAACCATCATGGCAAACCTCCGGTGTTAATTCCGGGTGAATGCGGCGAGATTGTGATGGTGCTGCGAAGACAGGGCTGTCGCAGCCAACCCGCTATCGGGTGTCAGTGCAAAGCACGTTCCCTGGTCGGCAGATTCGGTGGTAGATGTGTGAAAGTGAGGACTCGCTCACGGGTTCGAGCGGCTGACAAAAAACATCCGGCTCAGATTGAGCCGGATGCACTCTTGTGACACTGCAGAATGACTAGTTGACTTGTTCCTGTTCAGTTTCCTGCTTTTCAAGCAACAGCCTGGCAAGGAGGACAGGGTCGATAGTTTCAACGTCACTTGCGACCATAGATTGCTCTATTTGATCTTGCTGGTGCAACTCGGTGACTTTTTGCTTTCCATCCATAAATGGACATGCCATTACCTGGCTGGATCCGAGTACCAGAATACCTGCAGCGATCGTGAGTATAGATTTCAAGATCACCTCCTTTCTGTTGCCAATGGAAACTACGTTCTCGCACATTTGACGCCAGTTTGCAATGCACTCACGGTGTTTGGTCTGATTCTTCTTCTGATAACTCAACCGCAATTTCAGTGGCAACCTGGCTGGTTCGGTTGGTAATGGGCAGGTAAGGGGCAGTGTCTTCGATACTGATCGCAGCACGCTGGCTCATTCGATAAACACCGTAGACGCAGACCAGTAGCATCAGAAAAGTAATAAACAAAAAGAAGGCATAGTCTCCGATTCGATTCATTAAAAATCCGACAATGATCGGGCCTCCCATCGCACCGACCCCGTTGATAAATAACATGCCGGCAGACGCTGCGGCCATCTGATCGGTTTCAAGGAAGTCATTGGTATACGCAATCAGCAGAGAATATAGCGGGTTAGTGGTACCACCGATAACAAAAGCCACCAGTAACAGCGTGGGTAGGTGTTGGCCCGCAGTTACCCCCAGTAAAGCGCTTAAAGCACATAAGCCTGCCGTCAATATGATCAGAATCCTTCTGTCCATACGATCAGAGATCCATCCGATCGGATACTGCAGGATCAGTCCGCCGCAATATATAGCAGACACAAAGTAGGAGGTTTGCGCGATTGTTAAACCTATCTGGTTTGCGTAAATCGCTGCCATACCGAATAACGTTGCGAATACCCCCCCGAGCATGAACATGCCAAAACAGGCCAGCGGTGATGCCTCTATCAACTCTTGCAGAGTCATAGGGCGTGACAATTCGAATATCGGTGCCCGGGTGGATGACAACAGAATCGGTGCAAAAGACAATGACACCAGTACCGTTATCAGTACAAAAAGCTCATAACCCCCCGGGTCGGCCATATTCAGTAATAGCTGGCCGGCCACAATGCCAGCCATTTGCACGATAAGGTAAACGGAAATCGCCTGGCCGCGCGTCTCGTTGCTGGAGGAATCATTCAGCCAGCTTTCAGCAACGATATAAATCCCGCAAAAGCAGAAGCCGACCACCACCCGCAAAAACATCCAGAACCATGGATCTATCCATACCGGAAACAATATAAAAGCCGCTGACACCACTGAACCGAATGCCGCAAATACACGAACATGGCCGACGCGTTTGAGAAAGACAGGGGTAATTCGTGAGCTAATCAAAAAGCCTGCGAAGTATCCCGACATCACATAACCCAGCCACTGCGGACTGATTTCCTCTATCGAGCCACGTACCCCTAACAAGGTTCCCTGAAGACCGTTGCCGAGCATCAGCAGCAACATCCCGAGCATTAGCGCCCATGAGTTCTTTAATACTGAAAACATCTGATTGTATGCCTGAATACAGGTTGCTGATTTGCGTAAAGCCCACGGCTGGCAAAGGGGTTGGTGGCGACTGATACGCATGCGTCAGGTGCCGGCTGAATAAGCTGATGCCTTATGGTTTTAGCCTTCAGGCAGACTGCATGGCGGTAACACCAATTGCATAAACAGACCGGGTAACCTAAGCGACTTTTACGCCTTTTTATCGGGTAAGGCAATGAGGCTTTTTACTTACCACAGTGATAACCCGGAAGCCGTTGGCTGGCAACAGATTCGCGGCTGTTCGGGTTGGTGTATCTAACCGCAGGCAGCGGGTTTTCAGGTTTTACATAAAAGGATTGATTGTGAATTGAATTCATAGCTCCTCGCACTGCCTTGTCGCGAAGCGGCTGGTAAATCATATTATCGCCACGCAGGAAATGGAGAGTAAAAAATGCAGGCTCAGCAAACGGATAGTAGTGACATTGAAGTGGCGTGGCTGCCCTCAATGCCGTTGATTTACAAACGTAAAGCACCGTCGATAGCAGGGGTGGGTGTCTTGTACTCCGAAGAGGCCGATCAAATTATCGATGTTTTCGAGACGACCAATCTTGCACAGAGTCTCGGCACATCCATGCGCCGGCAGTCTCGCGCCTTAGCAAGAGATCCGAACTGCAGAATCTGCTGGCTTGAAGAATCGGATAGCAGTACAAGGGAACTTTTATATAAAAAGCTTTTGCAACGTGTGAGTCGTCCGTTGACCACGGTCTGACAGTAACAGTGCGAATGCACTGGCAACGAAGTAAAACCTGCCGTAATTTGCCACCGGCATATCTGATGCCTTATGCTTGATGCACGTCTACACTATTGAGTGTATTGCAAACTCAAAAGTGATTGAATTGAGTCACTAACTAAAATCAAGTTGACCTGGTGATTCCGTTCAGTGCTGTAACACCACAGAGCTGTCGGCTGTAAGTTGAATGTGGTTCCCATCGGTCCCATTAAAGGAACTGATGCGGTTTTAACAAGTCAATTAACTCAGGTAACAGGCAGGTAGTCAGATTTGAGTAACAGAAAACAGGGAACCGTTAAATGGTTCAACACCGAGAAAGGATATGGATTTATCCTTAGTCCGGAAGGCGAAGATGTATTCGTTCATTATCGCGCCATTCTTGTTGAGGGTTTTAAAAACCTTCGAGAGGGACAGCACGTCAGCTATTTGCAGGTGAAAAGCGAAAAAGGCTGGCAGGCTGCTGAAGTCGAGCTGCTGGATGCTGAGGGCGCAGATGACATGGATTACGTTGACGAAGATCTGCCGGATGAGGATTACGAAGAAGACGAAGGCGATAACATCGGTAATCGTTGACAGGACATTTATAAGTCGTGGCAGCAGTTTTAAAGTAAAGTCGCGCTTACCGGCGACGCCAGCGTAGTTCTTTCATATCTTGAACAGGAATTTTCTTGCACAAAATGCTGCGCAGGAAATTTCCTGCTGGCCGTAAGGTGCGGCCGATTCCGGGATGTCCGAGCGCAGTCTGTGTTAATCCGGCGAATCGAATCGAACTCGGTTACTTCGCATGTGGCTGGCTAATAAAGCGCATTATCAGTCAGTTAGTGATTGTATTTGCGACTATCCGGCAATCGTAAAAAAAAAATCAAAATAACGTAGACCCACCAGTGGTTCTTTCATTACCATGAAGCCATATTGGGGCGCATGTTCGCAGACTGTGGGTGGACTGCTGCGCTCAATCTGAACGTCAGGTACCGGCGAGCGCTCCAAGCCGGCATTCGTGGATAGTGAGAATGATAAGAAAATTACTGGTCGGGTTGTGTTCCCTCGTCGCATTTTTTTGGCAGGGGTGGGTATTTGCTGCAAACTGCGGGTGGCCCGAACAGGACGCACTCGAATCAGTCGTCAGGGTGATGAGTGATGACGGCAGTCACGCCAGTGGTGTCGTTGTTGCACCGGGCCGGGTGCTGACTGCAGCGCATGCACTCGATGAGCGCTTTCAGTCCTATGTGCTGATACACGGGGAAAGAAACGTGGCTCACATTATGTCTATAGATCGTGCAAAAGATCTGGCCGTGCTCCAGGTGAACACCGGCCACATCAAGCCCATAGAAATCGGCCACGACAACCTCAACGCCTCTGCCAAAGTGTGGGCTGTCGGGTTTCCACGGGCGGAATCGAAAACAACGTCATCGGGCTCTTTCAAAGTGAAAGCTGCTACCGATGGTGCGCTCCACACCACCGCGCCAATCGACTCAGGACAATCCGGTGGAGGGCTGATCAGCTGTGAAGAAGGCCGCCATGTGCTGGCAGGAATGTTAAGAGGGTTCGCCGCCTACGTCAGCGGTGACAGCTACGTAAAAATTAAAAACCATTCCGTATCGGTGGCATCCGCCGATATCCGTAGTTTTATAGAAGTGGTTGGTAAACAAAATTAATGAAGCCCGGGAACGCAGCTGCCATTTAATTAGCCCGGTTTCTTTGAGGCTTATAGATCGCTATAGCGCTGGCTGAGAAAGTTAACACTCAACGGATAGTCACCGTATACCAGCCTCTGGCACTCCCAGCCATTTGATCTTCGGCCGATATAGTGCAACTACCCGGGTTGACGCCGGTGAGGCGTACGAGCTTGTCTCCGGCGGGCTCCATGACACAACTCGCTGTATCACTGCTGATTGTCCAGAGGTAGTCAGTATCGGAAGTCGGTCCCCAGCGGGTAGAGGCTTTGTATAATTCCTGTTGACTGGGTTCCAGTGACTGCGGGCCGGCGATAACCACCTGTGCTTCAACATTGGTGAACTCGGCGGAATTGAAAGTTTCTACTATTTTTCCAGAGTTTCCTCGATTCGCGTTGCCCAGTACCGATAGCTCTATACGGTGCTGGCTATTGCGTTCTGCGCCGTCCGCGCGTCTTTTGGGTGACGCGTAATGAAGATAATAAAAGCTGTTAGCGGTATCTTTAACCTGCAGTGCAATCGACTGAAGGGTGTTTTTCAGCTGATCAAAGTTTCTCAGTGTATAGCTTCCGGCGGTACCCAGCGAAGCCATTACATCGTTGGATAGCTCATCGCCGACACCCAGTGTGTAGACCGCTTTACCTCTTACTGCACGCAATGCGTCCTGATAGCTGTGGCGCGAAGCTGTGTCTGTTCCATCGGTGATAATGATCAATGCCCCCTGAGTAATCATTGCAATATCAAATTGATCTTCCCACAGGCTGGCACCTTCGATCACGGCTCCATAAAGGTTGGTCGGGGTAATTGCACCGGCAGGTTGAATAGCATCGATCGCTTGTGTCAGGCTGTCGTTATTGGACGAGAAGTCTTTTACCAGAGTAACTGTGTCATCGAACGTGTACAGCGCCACTTGCTGCTGTTTAAGTAGATTCGATGTGCCATCATCGGCGGTAATGAGTGTCTTAAGCGCGGATTTTATCCGGTCCAGATCTACAGGCTGAATGCTACTGCTGTTGTCGATCATAAGTACGGTACGCAGTGAAAACGGCAGTTCCTCATGCGGTACTATTGCCAGTGATGTTTCAGCTTGAGACACGGGTTCGTTGTCTTCCAGAACGCGAAAATCACTGGTCTGCAATCCTGCGATAGCGCTGCCGTATTGATTATTTGCCTGGAATAACACACTGATGATGGAAGGCAGTGTCGCTTCGAAATTCAGTTTGTTCAGGACCACATAGCGGCTCGGACCCGGTGTGCCGATATTGCCGGAAACATTTCCTTGTGCCGGGCTGCCGTCGATCGCGGCTTCCGGATTGCGATCTATTCCTTCGCCACTGCAGCCGGCGAGTGCCAGCATGGTTACGCTGATTATCGCAAAGCAGAGTTTTTTCATTGAAATTTTCATCGTGTGCAGGCTCGAAATTTCTCTAGGACTGGAGGCCGGCTTTCTTATGTGGCGCCAGTATATCTCAAGGACGTTGGATAACCGGCCTGGGCGGTATTAACAAACAGATAGCCCGTAGCACCTCTGGCGGGTATTGCGCCGGTGCGTTCTATGCTCGCAGAGGGATGTTTGAATAACCCAGGCACCGTTATCAACGGCAATTGCCGGCACATGGCATCATTTGCCGGCACCCTGTATGTAGCTTGTGGAGTGCTAACGGGATGTTAATTATTGTGAGCGAGCAGTGCGGCGAGTTGGATCGGGTTCTAAAGAAACCCATGCGCCCGGGTTTTGGTATCAGGCGACGAGCTGATTGAGCTCGAATATCGGCAGTAAAATAGCCAGTACGATCAGCATGACCATGCCCGCCATGATTAAAATTATGGCAGGCTCGAGCAGCGCTAAAAATACGGCCAGTATCGAATTGAGTTCGCGCTCCTGGTGAGTGGCGGCTTTTTCCAGCATGGTTTCCAGTCTGCCGGAGGCTTCGCCACTGGCGATCAGGTGCAGCATCATCGGTGGAAAGTAGCTGGTTCTCTCAAGTGCTCTGCTTAAGTTGCTGCCTTCCCTGACTTCGCTGGCGGCTTTCTTGGTGGCAACTCTCATTGGCCGGTTGGTCAGTACCATCGAGGCAATACCCAGTGCGTCGAGTACCGGAACACCAGATGCTGCCAGAATGCTCAACGTTC
Source organism: Chromatiales bacterium (assembly GCA_020631335.1). Taxonomy (GTDB): domain Bacteria; phylum Pseudomonadota; class Gammaproteobacteria; order Granulosicoccales; family Granulosicoccaceae. Next base: position 10,062 of record JAHDHK010000058.1, on the reverse strand, counting down.
GTGCAAACTGCGATGCATTTGATCCGCGGATGATTTTTGACAGCAGCGGGATTCTCAACATAAAGCGATGTACGCGCAGCTTAAGCGATTCGTTCTGCAGCATTCTGCGCCACAGAATGAATGCACCCACCATCACGAAAAACACAATGACTCCCCAGTCTTTGATGAACTCTGACAGGGTAATCATCAGTCGGGTCAGTACCGGCAGGTCCTGTCCCATGCTTTCAAATACCTGGACGACTTTAGGAACGACATAGGCCAGCAGAAAGGTCACGATGCCGAAAGCAATACAGACCAGTCCGATCGGGTAGTAAAGCGCCTTGCTGATGATGGCTTTAGTGGATTGTTTGTCCTCGGTGTAGTCTGCGAGTCTTTCCAGTACTGAGTCGAGGTGTCCGGATTGTTCGCCGGCGGCCACAGTTGCCTGAAAAATTTCGGGAAATACCTTGGGGTATTCACTTAGTGCACTGGCAAGTGTTCTGCCTTCCAGTACGCGGCCGCGAACGGAAAGTATCAGTGATTTAATGCGTTGTTTGTCTGTTTGCTTGGCAACTGCGCTCAGTGCTTCTTCGATAGGCGTGCCGGAAGAGGCAAGCGTGGCAATCTGTCTGGTGATTAACGCAAGGTCATTTGAGCTGATGCCACCACGGAACTTTGTCGCAGTTTTACTTTTCGACGCTTTGGTGTTGCCTTCGCTGACATCGAGTGGCGTGAGCTTTTGTTCTCTGAGTTGCTGTCGCACCTGGCGGGCATTGTCGCCCTCAAGTACGCCTTTCTTCTCGTTGCCTGCGCTATCGACTGCTACATATTCAAACGCTGGCATTACATCTCTCGGGTAACTCTCAGCACTTCTTCCAGGGAGGTTTTACCGTCCAGTACCAGGCGCATGCCGTCCTGTGCAATTCCCGGAAAAAGCGATCGAGCATGAATTTCGATGTCGTGCTCTGCACTGCCATCGTGGATCATATTGCGCATGGTTTCATCTACCAGTGCAACTTCGTAAATACCGGTACGTCCGACGTAGCCGCTGTGGTTACACTTACCACAACCGTGAGGCAGGTAGACAGTGGCTTCAGCCTGATCAGTAATACCCAGCGTTTTACGTTCGGCGGTGCTGGGGTCGTGTGGTGTTTTGCAGTCATCGCACAGAATACGTACCAGGCGCTGAGCGACCAGTCCGACCAGACTTGAAGACAACAGAAACGGCTCAACACCCATATCCCGCAAACGGGTGACAGATCCGATGGCGGTGTTCGTGTGCAAAGTAGATAACACCAGGTGTCCTGTTAAGCTTGCCTGCACCGCGATCTCTGCGGTTTCAAGGTCTCGAATTTCGCCCACCATCACGATATCCGGATCCTGACGCAGAATGGCTCTCAGCCCGCGGGCGAAGGTTAATTCAACTTTCGTATTAACCTGAGTCTGTCCGATACCGTCGAGGTAGTATTCGATCGGATCTTCAACCGTCAGAATCGTGGTGCGGGCGCTATTGAGCCGGGTCAGTGCGGCATACAGTGAGGTGGTTTTACCCGAGCCGGTCGGGCCGGTTACCAGAATGATGCCGTGTGGCATTTTCAATACTTTTTCGAGATTTTCGCGTGACTCGTCTGACATGCCCAAATGTTCCAGATCGAGCCTGCCGGCCTGCTTATCGAGTAATCGCATGACCACACGCTCACCGTGTCCCGACGGCAGTGTCGACACGCGCACATCCACCGGCCTTCCGGCCACCCGCAGCGAAATCCGGCCATCCTGCGGCAGGCGCTTTTCAGCGATGTCGAGCTTAGCCATGACCTTGATACGCGAGATAACCTGCGCAGCTGCCTGTTGTGGGGGCTCTAGTAATTTGTTCATCACACCGTCCACCCGGTAGCGAACAGACAATCGCTTTTCAAAGGGTTCGATGTGAATGTCGGATGCGCCTTTTCGAATAGCTTCGGTCAGCATCGCATTAATGAGTTTTATCACCGGTGCGTCGTCCTGGGATTCCATGAGATCCTCAGGCTCCAGTGACTCTGCCATGCGGTCGAGATCGAGTTCATCGCCGAAGTCATCCATGATATTCATGGCATCTCCGGTGTCGCCCTCATAAGTGCGGGTCAGCAGCAAGTCGAATTCATCTTCACTCACTGCCTGTGCGTTGACAGGTCTGCCGGCGATACGGCGGGCTTCCAGCAGCGAGTTGTTTGACACATCCGGGCGATGCACAAGCGTGGGCACGTCTTCGTTAAAGCCTTCAATCAGCACGCCGTGTCGCTTTGCAAACGAATAGGGCAGAGTGCTGCGGCGAGGTGCGGTGCTGACCTCTGCCGGTTCATCGATTTGTTCTGCGGGCTGGGAGGCCATCGGTCTACGTCTACTCTTCGTTAACTCTATCGTTTGCTGATAATTCAGTGTTGCCGGCGGCTTCTGATGGTGCCGGTGCGAAGAAGGCCGTCTCCGGCCGACTTCGCTCCTCTGAAAAGTGTGGAGCGGACCCCCACAAATCAAGCAGCAGTTTAGCCGTGTTTACATTGGATCAGTTATTGCGGATTCCGTTCCATCCTCTTTGATCACGGTAATAGACAGAATAGATACCTCTGCTTCGGGTGAGGGTGCTTCGGCGTTATTTCGCGTCGCAGGAGTTGCCGTTGTATTTGTTTCAGGCAAAGGTGACGGTGGCAGTTCGTCGGGCTGAGATACCGTCTCCAGTGGCAGGTAGGGATGCGACTGGTATACGTCGTTGTCCACAAAAAGCGGTTTTTTAACAGTGGTGCCAGAGGCCGCCGCAACTGCGCTGATTTCTACGAGTTTTTGATCGTGATCCGATGAAATGGATGCTTCAATGCCGTTGGTCCTGGTGCGGGGGCGCTGTTTGCCTAACACCACCGGTGTACCGTCTCTGGCAGTGATCGCACCTTCGGTGAGATCTGCGTTTGGTTGCTCTGTTTCTGCCAGTGAGGTTTCCGGCGACGCCTGCGCACCTGGTTCCGGTGAGTGCGCTGCAACCGGTTCGGGTGGGAAAGTCTGCAGTGGGATCACATCTGCAGTCACCGCTGTCTCTGGTAGCTTGCCGGTTATCTCATCCTGAGTTAGATCAAGAACGTCCTCATCTACAGGTCTATCCATTAGATCGACCATCCGCTGAGCGGAATGCAGTGCAGGCAATTGAGGCTCCGCTGCTGCGGACTGCGCATCTGAACCTGCTGTGCTGACGAGCGGCACCGCCGGAACTGGCGCAGACTCTCCTCTGGCGAGAATATCCAGCACGTTATCGCTGTTGTCGGGGTCGTCAAATCGTGTCAGCGGGCTGTCGATTTCCTCACCTTCAAAAAACAACTTCAACTCAGGTAAGTAGGGTTTGTCTTTTTGTATCGAGCGATCTTTTTCCTGTCGGTACAGGGTTTGTTGCGAGCGCAGGAAATTATATTTCGAGTTGCTGTACTGACTCGCGGTTTCGCTGTCGCGCATAATCACCGGGTGCAGAAAAATCAGTAAATTCTGCTTGGTTTTTCGCGTATTGCGATACCTGAATAAATTTCCTATCAACGGTATGTCACCGAGCAGCGGCACTTTTTCTTCTACGTCAGCTATCTGATCGTCTATCAATCCTCCCAGCACCAGAGTCTGGCCATCCTCAACCAGTACCGTCGTTTTAATTGAACGTTTACTGGTGACAATGTCAGAAGCGCCGGTGACCGCGGTCGTGTTGACGTTGGAGACTTCCTGCTCCAGTACCATCTTTATCGTGTTGCCTTCATTGATCTGCGGTTTCACCTTCAGCGTCAGGCCGATGTCGCGTCTTTCGATGGTTTGGAACGGATTATTATTGTTTGACGACAGCTGCTGGCCGGTTACGAAAGGAACGTTTGAGCCCACCACAATTTCGGCTTCTTCGTTATCCAGTGTCATCAGGCTGGGCGTGGATAATATGTTGTTGTCGGCATCTGAAGCGATCGCGCGCACCAGAAAGCCAAAATCTATTTCGCCGCTGCCAAAGCGTCCAAGCGCCAGTGAAATACCTGCCCCCAGTGATGACGGAGCCGTATCGTTGGCGAGCGCGCCGGCAATCCCGAGAGCTCCCTCGGTACCACCACCGAGGTTCGAGTAGCCCACCGGTACGTCTTTTTCCGAGCCATCGATGAGGAAGTTGATGCCGAACTCGCGTGTATTGTCTTCGGTGATTTCTGCAATAACCGCCTCGACCAGTACTTGCGCGCGTCGGATATCAAGTTGTCTGATGACCGCCAGAATATTCTGCATCTCGTCTGCGGGTGCAGTAATGATCAACGAGTTGGTGTTTGAGTCGGCCTGGATGTCAACATTCGAGGTGCCGCTGTCTACCGCGCTCCGCGCCCGGATGGCATTGTTTTGTGCCTGAATCGCCGCTTGTGTGGCGGCTACATTCGGGTTTTGCGGTGCATTTTGCTGGGGTGCCGCCTGCACAACAGGCGCGGCAGGGACGTTGGTGCTGCTGCTGTCTGTCGTGGCGCCTACTTTGGCTTGTCCCTGAGAGACGCCCTGCAGGATAGACACCATGTCTTCAGCGTTGGCATATTTCAGATAAACCACACGGGTGTTACCACCTGATTCAATAGGCGTATCCAGATGTGCGATCAGTCCTCGTGTTCTTACCCTTGCTGCGCGGTCTCCACTAATGAGAATGCTGTTGGTTCGTTCATCAGCAACCAGCTGAACCGCACCGGGCCCTTGTGCCCCGCCAATATTGTTTCGCTGCAAAGAGGTAAGCGTACCGACAATCTCCGAGGCGGCAGCATGATTCAATCGCACCACCTCAATTTCTTCGTTATCCGGTACGTCAATGCGTTTAATAATGGTGGATAAACGCTGAATATTTGACGATCGGTCGGTAATGATCAGGGAATTGGTCGCCGCATAGGCTGCCAGATGTCCCTGTTGCGGCACCATGGGTCTCAGGATCGGTACCAGCTGCGCTGCCGGCACATGAATCACTTTAATCACCTGAGTGACCAGCTGGTCGCTGGAGTCGGCGTTGTCGCCAAGGATCGGCACCGGACCCTGCTTTGCGGTCACATCCGGTACTATTTTGATGAGGTCGCCTGCGGGTACCGCCGAGTAGCCGTGTACCTGCAACACCGACAAAAACACTTCATACAGCCCGTCTGCACCCACCGGATCTGTCGAGATAACGGTGACCTTTGCTTTAACCCTGGGGTCAACGACAAAGTTCTTTCCGGTCTGCTTGGACACAGTGGCAATCAGCGAGTGAATGTCTGTGTTTTTCAGATTCAGGGTAAAGGTGTTATCCGATGCCTCATCTTGCGCAACAGCACTGTTGCACATCAGATACAAGGCGGTAGATACTCCGGTCGCTGTTCTTTTCCAGCGTAATTTATTATTATTTTTCAACGTCTTACTCTTCAGTTAGCGTTGTTTTTAGGAGGGATTTATCCCTATTGCGTCTTATATTAACGCATGTGTATGACTAAGTTGTAAAGATTTTAATGCACTATTCTAAAGGAATACTGACCGGAAGCTCTACCCCATCTCTTAGTATTGTAAGGTCAACAGATGTTGCTTTGACCAGTTTGCGTAGCGCGCGAATTCCGTTTTTCTGGTTCGCCAGAGCAATTCCGTTAACACGGGTAACGACATCACCGGGCAGTACGCCGTTGGTCTCCAGCAGGCCTCCACTTTGCTTAGGCGTCAGCCGGTAACCCAGTATTCTTCCGTTTTCCCGGTATGGAACCGCACTGACCAGACGGTTCAGCATGGCCGGGTTTCTCGCCAGCATGTCGCGAATCTCTCGCGGTGATTCCGGCAGTTCTAATGGTGCGCCGTTATTACCGTTCTGTGATACCTGGGTGGGCTGGGTAGCGCCGGGCAGGTTTTCCATGCCGGTGGTTGGGCCTGTAGAGGCAAATTTTTCCGGCAGTTTGACAATTTCTTTCTTGCCACCGTTGTCGATAACAATTTCGTTTGCCAGCACTTCCAGCAGTTTTGCTCTGCCGGTGATCGTATCGCCAATGCGAAAAACCTCCTCTGGTTTTCCATTAGCACTGACAATTGCCAGCGCCCGATCCATCGGCTGTGCCGAATAAACACCGATCAAGGAGAGATTGAGCTTGGTAACTTCGGGGGCTTCTTCGCGTTGAATTTTTACAACCGGTTTACTTCCGGCGATGCCGAAAATATTTTGTCTTGCCGCATCACGCGCGATTTCATCAATCGATGGCGTACCTACCGCTGCAATTTCCTGCTGTGGCAGTGGCTCTGCCACCATCACCTGCCGGTTGTCGACCGGGACATAGCGCAGCGCAATGGTTGCGGCGAAATATCCGATCAGGATGACAAGCACCCGGCTAACCCATACTGCCAGTTTCGCCATTACGTTCTCATATTCGTTGATTCCGAGTGCTGGATTGGCACTCCACTGAAGACATAATAGTGTTTAGATCGACCGATTTCACCTGATCAACGAAAAGAACAGGTCGGGTGGCGGTTTTGTCAGGTTTGCGGGAACGGTTAAATACCGTCGGGATTGACAATTTCTGGTTGGGAACCCGGGCGCCGGGTAAATTACCCGACGCCGCAATGATCCGTTTAGACCATTTCCTTCAGGTTTTTCAGTGGTGCAATTTTCACCACTTTGCGCGCTGGCTTGGCTTTGAACATCATTTCCTCGCCAGTGAAAGGGTTGATACCCTTGCGTGCTTTCACTGCAGGCTTTTTATTCACTTTGATTTTCATCAGGCCAGGCAGGTTGAAATAACCCGGGCCGCGAGAGCCGAGGTTTTTGCCGATCAGGCTCGTCAAAGAATCAAGGACTGCTGCCACGTCTTTCTTGCTGAGTTCGGTATCGTCAGCAACCGCTGCAAGAATTTCTGATTTGGTGGGTGGCTTTTTGCCAGCCGCCGCGGTTTTCTTGGAAACCTTCTTTTTGCTCATTGCCTTCTTTTTGCCGACAACTTTCTTTTTCTTGCCCATTGCCTTTTTCTTGGCAGTCGCTTTTTTCTTCGCCATTGTCTAAAAAAACCTTCGTAGTTGGTTGCGTGAAATCATTTAGCCGTTAGCTGGCAGCTCACGGTTCGGTAGGCTGGTGTACTTACCAGCCATGCAAAGGATGTGACTTGAGTTGCCGTTACTTGCGGATATACATGACTGATAACAGTAAGCGCTGTAGCGCGAGGCGATAATACAGCATCTTGTTTAAATTCCAACACTGTTATAGACGTTTTTTACGCTAAAAATAGGGTTTTTTGCTCGTTGAAGGGGGATTTGCCTATAAATACAGCGTTTTTGTAATGTTCGAGAACAAAACAAACGCGGTATTTTAACAATTTTCAACCTGAATTTTCAGCAGAAATTTCATACAACGCAGTTTCACTAAACAGGTTAGGCACCAGTGAGGAGGGGAATTTCCGGCGATGATTGTCGTTCACTGCTGCCCGTCTAAGTATCTTTATTTGTAGTGTTTCGCAAAGATTCTCAAAGTCGCGTAGTGTGCAAAGATGGTAATTAGGGGTGTCATACCAATGATGTGGCAGAGAATCTGTTACCGGCATTTTGCCTTTGAGTGCAATATGGGCACGTGCCCGCCAGTAGCCCATATTGGGGAACGACACAATGCCGCGTACCCCGACACGCACCATTTCTTCGAGTATATGTGCGGGATTTTTTAGCGTCTGTATTGAATGGGTGGTGAGTACATAATCGAACGTTTGATCATCGAATACAGACAACCCCAGTTCGATATCCCTGTGTATAACATTAAGCCCTCGCTGCAGGCAGGTATTGATATCGGCCAGGGATATTTCCATGCCGTAGCCGCTGGTTTGCTTGGTGTCGCGCAACGCGGTAAGCAGTGTGCCGTCTCCGCAGGCCAGATCAAGTACGCGCCCCTGAGGCTTTACCCACTCCTGAATAATGCGCAGATCCTGTCGCATTTCATTGTTGTGCACCTGGACTGTCATCTCAGCTCTATGTGGTTAAGCCAGCTGCCGACACTGTTTACGTAGTCTTCTATCGGTAGTAAAAAAGAGTCGTGGCCCTGATTAGCCTCCACAATCACTGAGCTGACAGGGCGATCGGCCTGCATCAGCGCATCAACAATTTCCTCAGACCGCTGAGGCGAAAAGCGCCAGTCAGAGGTAAACGATATCACCAGTGATCTCGCCTTGATTTGTCGAAAAGCACGTACCAGGTCGTTGTCATACTCGGCAGCTGGATCGAAGTAGTCCAGCGCTTTCGTCATCAGGAGGTAGGTGTTGGCATCGAAGCGATTTACAAAGCTTTCGCCCTGATACCTCAGGTAGCTCTCTACCTGAAATTCCACACCATAGTTGAAATTTAATTTGTCACTGCGTAGTTCGCGACCGAACTTTTCGCTCATGGCATCTTCGGAAAGATAAGTAATGTGGCCGAGCATACGGGCGAGTTTTAGTCCTCTTGCGGGGACTTTATCGTGCAGGTAATAGCGACCGCCGTGAAAGTCAGGATCAGTCAATATGGCTTGTCTGGCCACTTCGTTAAACGCGGTATTCTGGGCAGTTAACTTGGCGGCTGATGCCACCAGCAAAATGTGATCTACCAGATCCGGATAGTCTATCGCCCATTGCAATCCCTGCATGGCACCCAGACTGCCGCCTGCCACCGCTGCCCAGTGACTCAGGCCGAGGTAATCCAAAAGCATTTTCTGGCTTTTAACCCAGTCTTTGCAGGTTACCATCGGAAAGTCGGGACCGTAGAGTGCTCCGGTTTCCGGATTAATTGAATTCGGGCCGGTACTGCCGCGACAGCCGCCCAGGTTGTTGCAACACACCACAAAGAAACGGTCCGTGTCGATCGCTTTACCGGGGCCGATACAGCTGTCCCACCATCCTGCTTTGCGGTCATCGCTGTGGTGTCGGCCGGCGGCGTGATGGTCTCCGGAGAGTGCATGGCACACCAGTACCGCGTTAGAGCGCTGTGGGTTTAAGCTGCCATAGGTCTCATAGATCAGCTCGTGGCTCGGCAGTGTTTCACCGCATTGCAGCAACAGCGGAGTTGTCAGTTGCGCCGTTTGAGGTGTAACTACACCGATCGAGCGATCTTGGGTGCTTGCTGACATCGAGGTGGTTTATGCTCCGGCAATTGAGACGCCGCTAGCCTGCATGATTCGCTTCGGTTTGTCGATCACTTGTTTAGATGCCCGGCCTTTAAGATGCAGGCTTGAATTTGGCGAATTGATCAAGGCTATACGTTAAGCAGAATCCGGATAAACTGCAGTCCGATCAGTGCAACCAGCGGTGATAAGTCAAATCCGCCAACAGGTGGTACAAACTTTTGAATAGGCGTAAGTATAGGGGCGGTGATGCTTCGCAGCAGTCCCGAGATAGGATTGCCGCCCGGGGAAACCCAGCTCAGAATAACCATCGCAATAATGCAGAAAAAGAACACATCGAACACAACCCCGATTAATCCGACTTCGCGATAAGCGCCGAAAATAGCCGCTACCACGGTTCCGCCAACGCCCACTGCTGCTCCGCCGACCGACTGCAGCAATACGAATTTGATCAGCAGCGTAATAAAACACAGTGCAATCGCTGCCAGATCGTAGCCACCAAAGCCCGGTATCAGTTTTCGCAGTGGTTTGAGAAAAGGATCGGTAATTCTTACAACAAACTGGGAAACAGGGTTGTAGTAGTCCGCCCGCGTAAGCTGCATCAGAAAACGCAGCATCACCACAAACGCGTACAGATCGAAAATCGTCGAGATCAGGAAGTTAAAGCCTGCACCCGTATTACCCATGGTTTGTCCCCAGTTCGTCTCCGAGTTCGTTTGCACGGTGCGCCGCTGCCTGCATAGCCCGATTGACGATCTCGCTATATTGATCTTTGGTAAAGCTGTTGATAGCGGCTTCTGTGGTGCCGGCTGGTGAGGTGACGTTGCGGCGCAACTGCGCCGGTGTCTCGGCTACTTCGCCTGCCATTCGAGCTGCACCCAGCGCGGTTTGTATAGCAAACGCTTTGGCAGTTTCCGGTGCGATACCCATTTTTTCAGCTGATTCAATCATGCATTCGAGCATCAGAAAAAAGTATGCCGGTCCGGAGCCTGACAGCG
>JAHDHK010000057.1 GCA_020631335.1 Chromatiales bacterium | reverse complement strand
TACCGACCGATCAGCGAGTTGCTGGATGGGGTTGATACAGATGTACGCAAAGCGGCATGAACGGAATATATGAAGTCGCCGCTGATGTCATTGTCTAAAAAATCGACTGCAGAATGCCTTGACACGCGCCTGCGTGAGTTGGCGCGTGTGCATGAGCCAATCTGGGTTTACGATTTTGACAATGCCTGTATATGCTGGGCAAATAAAGAAAGCCTGAGTATCTGGCAGGCGGATTCTCTCGAAGAGTTGCGCGACCGCGACCTGACGTCGGATATGACGCAGACTGTCGCCAAACGGCTTCAGCAGTATCAGTCGGACTTCTCGCGTGACGAGACCATTCAGTTTCGCGAGATATGGACACTGTATCCCAACGGTGAACCGCAGACTGTAGAGGTGCTGTACAGCTCGTTCCGTCTTGACGACGGTCGCATGGCAATGATGTGCGAAGCGCTGCTGCAGGAGAAGTTCGACAACGAAGCGCTTCGAAGTGCAGAAGCGCTGTTGCATACCTCGGTGATGATCACGCTTTACAGCAAAAGTGGTGAGCCACTATATCGTAACCCGGCTGCACGAAGCTCCGCGCGTAGTTTCGGTGAGTCATTGCAGTCACATTTCGTTAATGACGCGTCTATGCAATTGCTGACTTCATCCGACGATGATGAAATCAATATGGTGGCCAGTGTGTACACAGCCAACGGGCAGCGCTGGCATGATATTACTGCACGTCGCTGTATGGACGCAGTGTCGGGTGACGCTGCCTGGCTCATCAGCGAAGTGGATGTTTCCCGGCTGAAGGCCACTGAAGAGCGTGCGCAGTTTCTGGCAGAGCACGATACCCTGACCGGTTTGCCCAATCGCAATTATGTGTCTATCGCGTTTAGAAATCATGTAGAGCAAATTCAGGCGCAGGGTGATCGAGGCGCGTTGATCTACATCGATCTTGACCACTTTAAAGATGTCAATGATTCACTGGGGCATGAGGCCGGTGACAAGCTGTTAGTGGAAGTCGCAGGTCGTCTCAAAAAAATCGTCGGCGACGGCGACAACATCGCAAGGCTCGGTGGCGATGAATTTCTGCTGTTGCTCGGCCCGGTCGCTGACAACAAAGAAATTGAAAAAATCACTCGACAGGTCAAGAAACAGCTGTCAAAGCCCATTACCCTTCAGGGCAGAAAAGTCCGGGTGACGCCTTCCATCGGCATAAGTTTGTTTCCGGAAGATGGCAGAAATATTAATGACCTCATGCGCCATGCTGATCTGGCGATGTACCATGCCAAAGATCTGGGTCGAAACGAGTCGGCCTTCTTCACCACAGATATGAGTGAAGCAGTTGAAACCCGCATTAATCTCGAATCCGAGTTAATGGTGGCTTTGCATGAGGGGCAGTTTGTTACTTATTTTCAACCGCGTGTAGATGTTCAGACGAATGTCATTACCGGCGCAGAAGCACTCGTGAGATGGATACATCCGGAAAGGGGTATGGTAAGTCCGGCCGATTTTATTCCTGCCTGCGAGGCCTCCGGCCTGATAGGTACCCTGGGAAAGTTTGTGTTGACTCAGTCGATACTCGCACAACGTGAATGGGCGCGAAACGGTCATGATATTCGAGTGTCAGTGAATCTTTCGCCGCTTCAGTTCGGCGAAGAGAGGCTGGTTCAGGATCTGATTCAAATCATCGAAGACAACGATGGTGACCCTGACAAAATCGAACTTGAGATAACCGAATCTGTATTATTGGGGCACGACCAGCTCACTATAGACAAGCTCCATTCACTGGTTGACTATGGTTTTAGAATTGCGATTGATGACTTCGGCACCGGCTATTCTAATCTGGCCTATCTTCATCGCTACCCGATTCGATGTTTAAAAATTGACCGCTCCTTTATTATGCAGCTGGATACTGCGCAGCCGATTATTGAGTTGATTATTTCAATGGCCAGGCTGTTCAAGCTCGATGTGGTGGCAGAAGGTGTTGAAACCCCGGAGCAGCTCAAGGCGTTAAGAGAGTACGATTGCCAGGAATATCAGGGCTTTCTGTTTGAGAAGCCGATAGAGTTTGTCGCCTTTACCGAGTTGCTGCGAATTCATGAAGAATCCATCGCGGCGTAAATCGTAGTATTCAGGCCGGGAAGTGCAGCTGCACAATATGAAGTCCGACCGTATTACAGATGCCGGCAACACTAAGGTTGTTGACATGTTAGAGGCTTGTTCGGCATCTTCCCGGCTCCGCCGGGTTGTAGATTGCGGATACCGCAGTTAACGTTTTTGGCAGCTAAGTCGTAAGTAAACTTGCAAAGCACCAGCGAGGCACCACCTTTTTTGTTAAACCGTATTACCGAGTTTGCAATGACGTCTGGAAAAACGCTCCCCTTTGCTATTGGTGCAGTGACCGCAGGTGCGCTCTTGCTCATCTATAAGCTGTTACAACCTGCCCCGGAGGTGACCTCCGCGCCCACACCAGCGGCATCAGTGAATAATGTACTTTCACAACCTGCGGCGGTCAGTGTCAATGCACCGGTGGAGGCAGAGGCGACATCAGTCATCGTGGCTGTCGACAACACCGAAGTCATTAACGAACTGAAAGCGCGCATCGCTCAGGCAGAGGCACGAATAAGTACACTCGAAGAACAGCTTGAATCGTTGTCAGCTGAAGATGAGGGGCAGGAACTGTTTCAGCCGCCCACGCCGGAGCTGGTATCAAACGAAGAGCTCCTTAACGCCGGGTTTGATCCGTTTGTTGTGGATGAAATCAAAACGGTCCGTGACGACCTTCAGTTACAGCGCCTGGAGCTGCGTGATCAGGCAACCAGAGAAGGCTGGCTTGATACCGACCGTTTTCGCGAGTTAAGCAGAGACTTACGCGCAGACTCACATTTGAAACAGGTGTTGGGCGAAGATGATTTCGATCGTTTACTGATTGCCGAAGGTCGTAACAATCGCGTCAGGGTAGACAGTATTATTAATGGCTCTGCTGCAGATTTGGCCGGACTTGAGATCGGTGATGTTATTTATCGCTACGCGGATGAACGGATATTTACGTTTGGTGATTTGCGCCGTGCCACCACCGGAGGTGAGCGCAATGAGACTGTGGATATCGAAGTATTTCGTAACAACAATGCTTTTTTTCTCAACGTGCCCCGTGGTCCGCTAGGGGTGACGGTGTCCGGAATGCAACAGGAAAGCGCCGAATAAACTGTTGCAGTTGCCAGGCGCGATGCAATCCCATTTCTGCAGCGGCTAAGCTGAGATACAACGGTGTGTCGGGTCGCAGAGCTATTTACCAGTGTACTGATTCAGGCTGTTGATCATTTTTCTGATGACCATTGTTTTTCCAGTGTCGTGATTTTGTGCGCGATAAAGTCCGTGAACACTCTGACCCGTGCCGGCACCAGGCTGCCCGGCGGGCGCACAGCCCACAGTGACCACATCGGCTCTACCTGGTAGTCCGGCAGAAGCGCCACCAGAGTGCCTTGCTGTAGATGATCCCTGATATCCCAGAGAGACTTGAGTGCGATGCCGGTGCCTTTAAGTGCAGCTTCAGTGATGGCTTCGCCGTAGTTACAGTAAAACTTCCCGCTAACGCGAACCTCGTGTTGACGCCCGTTGTTGTGTCTAAGCTGCCATTTATTGTTTTCCGACAGCACCAGACACTGATGCGCTGCCAGATCTACAGGCGTTAACGGGCCGGGGTGCTGTTTCAGGTATTCCGGTGAGCACACGAGTAACCTGGGATTGTCCGCCAGTCGTCGAGCCACCAGTGTGGATGATTGCAGCGTGCCTATTCGCAGCGACAAGTCATAGCCCTGTTCGACAATATCGACTACCCGGTCCCCGAGTTCAAGTTTGACACTGACGTCCGGGTATTCGCTGAGGAATTCCGAGATAAAGGGCGCAATGTAACGCCAGCCGAACGTCGCCGAACTGGTGACCCGCAGTTCTCCCTTGATGTTGTGTCTGTGCATCGCCAGATCCGAGCGGGCGTCCTCGACGCTGGTGATTATTTTGTGCGCGTGTGCAAGAAAAAGCTCACCCTCCGCGGTGAGAGCCACCGAGCGTGTGGTGCGGTTAAACAGCCTGACACCCAGCTCTGTTTCCAGGTTTTTGATCCGTTGAGTGGCGGCCGTGGGTGACAGATCGAACTCGCGTCCGGCTTTGGCAAAAGCACCGGCTGTGGCGACACGGACAAATAGTTGAAGCGTAGTTGGATCCATTATTTGGTATTTTAAAATAAAGTTTTCACATTTTGCCTGATTATTTAATTAAATAGGGGTGTTAAGGTCTGTCTCCTCAAAAACGACCCGGTAAACCCATGAAAGCAGTCGGCGTATCAAACTACCTTCCTTCTGACAATCCACAGGCCTTTGTTGATTTTGAAGCAGAGAAGCCGGTACCGGATGGTCGGGATTTGCTGGTTAAAATCAATGCGGTCGCGGTGAACCCGGTCGATGTGAAAGTGCGTGGCGGACGGGGCAATCAGGGCACCACTGAAAACCCGCCACGGATACTCGGCTGGGATGCCAGCGGGGTGGTGGAAGCCGTCGGTGCGGATGTGTCGATGTTCTCACCAGGAGACCATGTCTACTATGCGGGGGATATCACCCGGTCGGGTTGTAACGCAGAGTATCAACTGGTAGATGAGCGGATCACCGGATATAAACCTCAGAGCTTGTCCTTTGCTCAGTCTGCCGCGTTACCACTGACGACAATAACCGCTTACGAGGCGTTATTCGATCGGCTGGGTATTGACCGGGACGGCGCGCAAAAAGGACGCACGGTATTAATTATCGGTGGCGGTGGAGGTGTCGGTTCTATCGGGATTCAATTGGCCAGGCTGGCAGGATTAACGGTCATCGCAACCGCCTCGAGACCAGAGACCACAGCATGGGTGCGTGAGTTAGGCGCAGACCATGTGATTAACCATCATGAGGATATGGTGGCACAAACACGCGAGCTTGGTTTTGATACGGTAGATTACATCGCCATTTTTAACGACATGCGCCACTGGAATGCAGCGGTTGAATTGATTCGACCACAGGGTGCGATCGTGTGTATTGATGACACCGATCTGCCTATGCCAATGGATGGTATGAAAATGAAAGCCGCCAGTTTGCACTGGGAGTTTATGTTCGCGCGTGCAATGCATCAGACCAGCGACATGATCAGACAGCATGAGTTGCTTAGCTGGTGTGCTCAACAGATTGATGCAGGACGATTGCGTACAACGGTTTCAGATGTTGTCTCTCCGGTTAATGCCGCCAACCTGCTGGATGTGCACCGGCGTCTGGAGGATGGCAGTGTTCGCGGAAAAATCGTGCTCGAAAACTTCTAAAGAACGCCGGTGCCTATCGAATAGAGAATGCCTGGCCACATGACCTGGCGGGTTTAAACATCTCTCCTGTCAATAAGCCATCTGTGTTTTCTATGGTAGCTGTGTCACCCGTTTTCCGTAGCTGATTTCATGCGATTTCAGCATTATTTTTTACTTTTAACCCGAAAACCCACTTAAAAACCCAAACGAGAATATAATGTCGAAACTCACTATTGTGGCAAACATTATTGCCAATGAAGATAAAATTGAACTGGTCAAAACTGAATTAGAAAAACTGGTACCTATCACGCGGGCTGAAAAAGGTTGTATCCAGTACGACTTACACCAGGACAATGAAAATCCTGCACACTTTTTATTTTATGAAAACTGGGATTCCCGTGAGTTGTGGCAGGAACACATGAATGCACAGCATCTGAAAGATTATATGGCCGCAACCGATGGTGCTGTGGCAGAGTTTACATTGAACGAAATGTCGCATATCGCCTGATATTTATCGGTGGCTGCTGTGCTGCATTCCGCGGCAGTACGGCAGCGCTGTATAAGCGGTTCCTTCGCACTGGTTTTTAGCATGTTCTATGCAGTGCTTCGGGTAAGTCCAACTCCGGTTGCGGCAATCACAAAACCGGCTCGTCTGGCTCAACCGACAGTCGACGCCGCAGCGTTAATGGTTATTGGTCGCGAGGGTGCTTTTTTTATATTATCCGGAGAGAACAGCTGTTACCTGGCGGTTGTTTAGTTAAGAGTCGATGACCAGTGTGTGCAGCGGCTGAACGCCAGCGGATATGCGTGCCATACACTCAGCATGCAGATAAATCGGTGCTTTGAAGGGCTGATATGTCTTATTTGAGGTAAAAGCATTACCATTGGGGCGATTCTTTGCGGAGCGTATCGATGGACGGGCAACGATGTGGTGTTAATAACTATTCACTTTCTACAAGGCAGATGATTCAGTTCAATTGCCGGGTGGGTTGTGGCAGCAAACAATGACAGGCACGGGTGATCACCGGGAATTGTCGGCCAAAAGCGCACTGGCGTTCGATTTAAACTCGATAGACACCGCGTTTATTAACAACCCTTACCCTGTACTTGCCAATTTGCGCACGCACGACCCTGTGCATGTGAATCCTGACGGATCGTTATACCTGACTCGCTATGAAGATGTAAAAGCGGTATATCAGGATCGCAGTATGGTTTCAGATAAAACCGTGGCCTTTAAAGAAAAGTTCGGTGACGGACCGTTATATACGCATCACACCACCAGCCTGATATTCAATGATCCTCCTTACCATACGACAGTACGCAAGCTGCTGGCACACGCGTTTACACCGAAAAAGCTCGCGGAGATGGAGCCGCTGATCTCAGGTATTGTCGATGAACTGCTCGATGATCTGGAAGGGGCAGGTGATGTCGATTTTGTAAAAGCCTTTGCGATGCGACTGCCGACAGAGGTGATCTCTTTTATGCTCGGTGTTCCGGAGTCACATCGTCACAAACTAAGGGGGTATTCGCTGGCTATTCTCGGTGCACTTGATCCGGTGGTGTCACAACCGCGTCTCGACGCCGGCAATGCAGCAGTGGCTGAATTCAGTCACATGCTGGATGAACTTATCAATCACCGTCGTGCCAACCCGGAGGGTGCCGGACAGGGGGAAGTGCTTGAGTCGCTGATATTCGGCGAGTTCGATGGCAGAAAACTGAATCAGGAGGAGCTGATTCAAAATTGTATCTTCCTGTTGAACGCAGGCCATGAGACCACTACCAGTTTAATGGCGAACGGGGTAGGTATGTTGTTGCAGGCTCCCGATCAGTTTCAACTGTTACGCGACAATCCCGATCTGCTGGCAACGGCAGTAGAAGAAATTCTGCGATATGAAAGCCCGTTGCAAATAGGTAATCGTCTCACGTCAAAAGAGACAACCATAGGTAATAAAATCGTTCCGGCCGGTACTTATATTCATACCTCAATTGCAGCGGCTAACCGTGATCCGGCTGTGTTCACCCGGCCGGATAAAATTGACTTTACACGCAATCCCAACCGTCATATTGCTTTTATAACCGGGATACACGTTTGCCTGGGGGCAACACTTGCACGTTATGAGGGTCGAATCGCTTTGGGGCGACTCATTGAACGTTTTCCGAATCTGCGGGCTGCGGGTACGCCCGAACGTATGCCGCTTGCTCGATTTCGCGGGTATAACCTGTTGCCGGTGCGTTTGTAACTGTGCGTGCCGGCGGTGTATCTGCAGGCTATCCGAAATAGGCTGTTCTTGCCGCTTCAACGGCGTGGGACTGGTCGCCACTGAGCGTCTGTCCCCCGTAAGCGCTGATATCTGCATGGAACGGGTCGGGCAGGGTGCTGGACGCGGCTGTCATCGCCTCCAGCACAGCGATACCGCAGTACGGGACATACGTTGCGGAATAACCGCCCTCGTGGGTTGCTACCACTCGTCCCTGACTGTGCACCTCTGCCACGTTTAGAACTTCCTGCATCATCCATCGAAAATCTTCGGAAGAGAGCATTTGCACCCCCAGCGGGTCAAGCGCAGATGCGTCGAATCCGCAGGGCACCACGATAAGCTCAGGTTTGAACTCATTTAGCGCTGGCAGCACTATTTCACTGAATGCATGCCGGTAACCACCACTGCCTGTACCGGGAGGCAGCGGAATATTCAGGTTTGCCCCTTCGCCGCTGCCTTGCCCGCGGGTGCGTGTTGAACCTGAACTTAATGGAAACAGATTATCCTGATGCAGGGAGATAGTCAGGACGTTCGGGTTATCTATAAAAATAGTTTCAGTGCCGTTGCCGTGATGTACATCCCAGTCAACACTGGCCACCCGACTGATGCGATAGTGGTTAAGCGCATGGTGTATACCCAGTGCCGCGTTTGCGTAGAGACAAAAGCCCATCGCTTTATCGGGCAGCGCGTGGTGGCCCGGGGGACGACAAAGAACATAGGCGTTGTCTACCCGGCCCTCCATCACTGCATCCACTGCGGTGATCACACCGCCTGCTGCAAGGCGGGCTATTTCGGCACTGACAGGACCGGCCGGCGTCATTGCACCGGTGTCACCGCCGCCATTGTCGCAAATGGTCTGAATGTGGTTGATATGATGCTGTGGATGTACCGTTCTCAGGATCTCATCGCTGGCGGGTTCGGGCGCAATTGCCTGCAGGTGGTTATTGAGTCCGGTCGCCCGCACCAGATTCTCGAATCGACGTTTGGTTTCGGGGTGTTCGTAGTGATCTCCCGGCTGAATGTGCGGGGCCGGTGGATGAAAACCGCACCAGTTAAGTGTGTCGTGCCAGTAGTACAGTTCCGAGGTTACCCAGCCGGTTTTTCTGCCGCAACGCGTGTGTTGATGGTGCATAGGGTTTTCCGGTCGGTTCCAGCGGGTAACCGGTAACATACCACACAGATTATCGATGAGTATTTGAGAGGGGGCTCAGGGCATATCCGATAATTTTTCAACGCTCTGTTGTCAAAATACACTGCTGCCGGACATATCAGTGCGGGTGTAATGAAAGTTCCTGTTTAACGTGCCGGTTGTGTATCCTTCAGGTTCCGGAATACTGCAAGTACACACTGTCGATTGTGTACGTCACCCCGGTATCTATTACTTATGCGCCTGCCGGTATTATTTATTTTCATTACGGTTGTTCTCGATGCAATGGGCATCGGTATCATCATGCCTGTGATGCCCGATCTTATCCGGGAGGTTGGTAATGTTGATCTCAGCCGGGCGGCTATCTGGGGTGGTACGTTAACCGTCGTTTTCGCCGTCAATCAGTTTTTGTTTTCACCGACGGTTGGCGGGTTGTCCGATGCGTATGGCCGGCGTCCGGTTTTACTGGTTGCGTTGTTTGTTATGGCAGTGGACTACCTGATACTGGCACTGGCGCAGTCGATGTGGTTGTTGTTTGTGGGGCGGTTCATCGGCGGCATAACGGCGGCAACGCAGTCAACTGCAAGTGCCTATATGGCAGATATCTCCAGTAACGAAGACAAAGCGAAAAACTTCGGGTTGCTTGGCGCAGCTTTCGGCGTGGGTTTTGTACTCGGCCCGATGGTGGGTGGTCTGCTTGCTGAATATGGCTCACGAGCGCCGTTTTACGCGGCTGCGGTCATTACTTTTGCGAATATGCTCTTTGGCTATTTTGTGCTGCCTGAAACAGTATCAGACCAGAACCGGCGACCTTTCAACTGGCGTCGGGCAAATCCGTTCGGTGCTTTTGCACAAATGAAAAAGCTGCCGGGTCTGATGCCCATGCTGATGGTGTTTTTGTTGCTGAGTATTGCGTTTTTCGTCTATCCGTCGATCTGGGCATTTTTCGGTCGCGCACAGTTCAACTGGGATGCTCGCATGGTTGGATTATCACTGGCGGCATACGGGTTCGGAATCGTCATCATACAAGGTGCGTTAATCCGGCCGATTCTTAAACGTTTCGGTGAAAAAACCACCGCTGTATTCGGTATGTGCATGCATCTGCTGACGTTTCTGGTATACCCGTTCATGACTGAAACGTGGCATGTGTTTGCCTATATGCCAATCAGTGTATTCAGTGCGGTAGCAGTGCCCGCGCTGCAGGGTTTGATGAGTAACAGCGTGGCAGATAACGCACAAGGTGAACTTCAGGGGGCGATGAGTTCTCTGACCGCGGTGGCGACTATTGTCAGTCCGTTTGTGATGACCAGGACGTTCAGTTATTTCACCGGTGAGGAAGCACCTGTATACCTGCCTTCAGCGCCGTTTTTGCTGTCGGCGCTGTCAGTAGTGGTCGCGCTGGTGCTGTTCTGGCGCTGGCGGGGTGGAGTCGCGTCTAAAGAAATCGCGGGGTGAGTTCGCAACACACTTGCGCGAGTATTAATGCGCCGTATTCCGGCGCAAAAATAGTCTGTAACGGCTAAACAAACAGTTCGCGCTGAATGGTAGCCACTGTGTTTGAGATGGACAGCGGTATCTCTACGACGCGGGTTCCCTGTGGAAGCAACTTCAGCTTATTGTTCAAATTGATGCTCCGGCGGGTAGTCTTTGTACTGACAGGGTGTGGATGAGAGGCTTTATCAATTTTCAGCCTGACCATAACCCTGTCTTTAGGGTGGACGACTATCGGCTCTACAAAGGCGTCTGCCATATTCACCGTGGTGTTATCAAAACGAATAAGCTGATCAGCGAATCGAGTGACGGCGATGTCATGATCCGTGTGGTTTTGCAGCATCAGATAATTACGTGATGCATCTGCCCGGCTGATGATGGTGGCATTGAGATACTGTGCCGCGTTATGTGTATTGTGTTGTTTTGGGTGTGTGTTAGCGAACGCTGGTAAAGTGCCCAGCAGGCTCGCGGTCGTGGCACCTGCGATCACTTTGAGCGTGGTTCTTCTTGATTCACTGAAATTGTCGCGTTTTTTCATTTTTCGCTCTGTATAAAGTACCTTACTAACATATATCAGCAGGGAGAGAACAGAACCGGACCTTTACACTGTTTAACAAAGTGACGAATTGATAGATCGCTGTACTAATCGCTGTACTACGTAAGCAATCGGGCGTTATGCAACAACATACCGCAGTGAAAAGGAAAATCTTTTACACGTAGTTGTTTCTGACTTCCATTGCACGAGTATAAGCGGCTCGCTGATGGCAACGAGCTAAGTACTGATGAATGGAGGGTTGAGTGATGGAATATCCCGAGCGATCTGCCCAGCCACAGCAGTGAGTAATTATGATATCGGGTACTGTCAGGCTTTTACCCATCACATAATCATTTGTGCCCAGTCTTGTTTCCAGTGTCGTGAACGCTCGATCCAGGTCATAGGTACAACCGGGTTTGATGTTGTCCGGGTGGCGCATTGATTCGGGCAAAACAAACGTGTGCTTGGCCATCTGCCACAGTGTTCCGTCAATTTCATCGCAGGCAAAGTGGGTGAAGCTGTCCTGTTGTGCACGCTCCGGACTGCCTGCGGTGAAGGTAAGTTGCTGATGCCTGTCTGCCAGGTGCTACAGTATGGCCACCGAATCAATGATCTCAAACGTTTTACCGTCAGTTTCTTCAACGCGTAAAGCCGGCACTTTGCCGGACGGATTCACGGAGGTGATTGGATCCGAGTGCGGCCTCGCAGGCTCGATTTTGTAGTCCAGTCCTATTTCTTCCAGTGCCCAGATCACCCGGATGGCTCTGGTGGGTGGTAAGCCGATCACAGTGTAGGCGGGTTGTTTCGGATTCATGTCAGTTGAGAAACCTGATGCCACGGAGCGATACCGATTGTACGCCATAATGTCCTGTCGGGTGGCCGTTGATCGCGGTCGATTGCCGTATCAGCAGTGTATTGTTGCACTGCAGATGTGTAACCCAACCGTAAAGTTTGCTGTGATAATCTCGAAATTCGCTCAATACAAAAAAGGGGAAGTCTTTAGTGAAAGCGAAAATTATAGGTATGTGTGCAGTACTGGTATGGTCTCTGTCGCTGACTAACGTGTCAGTTGCTCAGGATCGTGATTTCAAAACAGCACTGGAAGAATGTTTCTGGGGATTGATTCTGACCGATGAAAGCCAGCGTGGTCTTTCTCTCGGCTTGAACGTGGTGTCGGGTGCGCTCGGATCCTACGCTTACACTTCAGCAACAGCTTCACCGGACACATTTTGTGCGGAAAAAACAGCCAGCACCGCCATGTTTATTCATGAGGCGTATCCTGCATTGGTAGAGGACGCAGCTCGAGGTACTGGCGAGCACCTGCTGGCCGTTCTGGAACTTGCCGGTTGTGACGTTGTCGGCCAGGCCGCTGCTGCGCCACTGGTAAGACAGGACATGGCGGTTGCAGTCAGCGCCAGCAGTTACCACAGCAGTGACTATGCTGACAAAGTATTCACCTTGTACGAGTCGGTCAACCTGCGTGCAGCGCAGGCTTGTAACCTAGGCTGATACGGGCTTCTCAATAGCCTGTAGAACCTGCGCCCGGTTGAGTAAGGGCGCGGGTTTTTTTATGCCTGCACCAAACTGGCACACAATGACACTGACCGCACGTTTTCTATGGTTGTGCTGCATGTGTGCGATCTACAGCACCGCGTATAGCGCCGGGTATGGCTCAGGCGGCAAAGGTGTTGCGCTCGACACGTTAGCTTCAAACAGCGAATGGCATGCGCTGCTGCACTTCGAGCCACCGTATGCCTACGGAGATCCTCGCAGTGCGATTAATACCTCCGCTTTTTTTCTTGCGCCGGATGGTGCTATCAATCCGGTGTCAGAGCTAGTCGCCACGCTTGATGCTTTTCACGCGCCGGTCGATAACGGAGACGACCATGCGCGATGCCGTTTTCCCGCGCGCTTTCTTTGGCTTGCCCGGCACATAAGCAGTTTAAAAAACCTCCAGATCATCGATTGTGAGTCGTATCAACAGTGGCTTGGTGAGAAACCGGTCAGTTCTATCAGTATGGTGTTTGCCGCCGGACATATGAAAAGTCCCGCGTCATACTTCGGTCATAATTTTCTGAAATTTAATACCGATGCCAGTCATGACGGGTCCAGATTACTGGATGAAACGATCAACTACGGAGCAGATGTGCCTGATAACGAAGGGGGTCTGACTTATTTTTATCAGGGTATATTCGGCGGGTACTCGGCGGTCTATGAACGTCAGGCTTTTTTTCGTCATATGGCAAAGTATGGTGAGGAAGATTTGCGTGATGTCTGGGAGTACGAACTCAACTTTAATTCACGAGAGATAGCGCTTCTGGTAGCACATACCTGGGAGCTGCAGCAGGTTGAGTTAACTTATTATTTTTTTCGTGAAAACTGTGCTTATCAGATTGCGCGGTTGCTGGCCCTGGTAACACCGGCGCGCCTTGTGCCTCAATATATGCCATGGACAATGCCCTACAATGTTTTCGCAGCTCTGATGGAAGTCGAAATACGTGGCGAACCGCTGGTACGTGATATTTATTATCATCCGTCGCGGCGGAGCCGCTTTCACCAGCGTTATTTTGAACTGACAGTCGATGAAAGAAAAATTTTCACCCGACAGGTAAGCGATGATCTGAATGTTGATCAGTTGAAATTATTACCGGCAGCGTCGCAGTTGAAACTCATCGATGCCATGATTGATTATTTTGAGTTCCGGTTGCGTCTTGACAGCGAAGATAAGCTGGCCGGCAAAGCCAAGGATGCTGTTTTACTTTATCGCTTTTCACTGCCACCGGAAACGACAGTAAAAAAAACCTTTGAAAAACCTTTTGCGCCACACCTGGCGCAGCGGCCGGGGTACGTGGGTGTCTCAGCTGTGCATAATCAAAGTTTTGGCAGTGGTGTCGAGTTGAGGTTTCGTCCTGCCTATTTTGATTTTTTAAGCCTGGATATCGGCCGTAGTGCGTCGGGTGAATTTACCGTGTTAGACACTGCTGTTGTGTTTAATGATCAGGATTATGCTGTTCGTCGATTTGATTTACTTAATGTGACAAACCTGGCTCCTTCTGTCACCGGCATCAGTGGTGATTCCGGCGCTTCGTGGAGATTCCGGGCGGGTGTCAGTAGCACTAATAACGGGTGTATGAACTGTCAGCGGGCGATGCTTGAGTGGCAGCGCGGCAAGGCGATCAAACTCAGTCCACGGTTAACCGGTTTTCTTTTAGCAGGTGGCAAGGTCCAAAAGCCGGCGGGCCGCGATAACCCGGTAGCACTCAAGTTACGAGCCGGCGTTGCGGGCGCAGTAGTACCGGGGTTAAGAATCCATGCCATGGTAGAGAGACATGAAGATACCGGGCGCAACGGACTGGATCGCAATCGGGTGCTGTTTGATTTCAGGTTTGCAGAACGCAGTCACTGGGATGTGCGCTTTAGCTATAAGCGAGATGTTGCGGAGGAATTTTCTCTCACTGCAGGGTACTACTGGTAGCTGGTCTGTTGGTAAATAGGGCAATAACTTATCAGTTATTCATTGCGGTGAAAAAACCTGTCAGTCTGCAGGTTGGCCGACTGGGCATGTTGACTCTGCCAGTGTGTACCTGTGTGTATACCGGCTCAGCCCGGAAACATATCGAAGCGCGGATTGCCCGACATCTGCGCCGTAAAAAGACGCTTCGATGGCACATTGACTATTTGCTGGTTCATCCTGATATCGAAGTGCTGGAAGTGTTGCAATTCACCGCGCCGGAGTGTGAGGTGAATCAGTCTGTCACTGGAACAGTGGCGCTGAAAGGGTTCGGTTCAAGCGATTGTACTGCCGGCTGCGTCAGTCATTTAAAAGTGTTGACTGACAGCCCGTAGCTTGTAGAAAAGAGCTTTGTCACTTCATACCTGCTGATGTCGACACATATCAGCTTCGCTATCGACGTTCGTAGTAATATGTTGATCACTTTTTAGCAGCTGAAATTGTCAAGCCCGTGAGTGACCAACAGCCCAATATAGTGTTAATCATTGCCGATCATGTGGCGTTTGCCGGTCACTATGCACAAAGTCGATATGACTATCGGTGGCCGGCGCTGGAACAACTGGCTGGCGAAGGCGCATGGTTTAATAATGCCTATGCGATTACCCCGGTATGTACGCCCAGCCGGGCGAGCCTGTTGACCGGCAAGCGACCGGACAAACACGGTATGCGTTGGAACTGTGAGTATCCGATTCCCTATAACCGCACCGAATTCAGAGAAGACGAGGTATTGTACTGTCAGGCGCTTGCACAGGCGGGTTACCAGAACCACTACGTGGGTAAGTGGCACGTTGGCACGGACAATGGGCCGGACCACTACGGGTTAAGCGGCTGGAGCTTGCCGGAGTATGGAAATGTCTACTCCTGTCAGGCGTATTGTGACTACCTGGCGTCCATTAATGAACCGCATCCTACCTGTTTGATCGAACATCACCTGTTACAACCCCGGCTCAATGGTACGAGGGTCTTAATGAAACCGGATCTGCCATGGGATTACATGGATGGTGCGGGTGTGTTATCCGGTTCTGCTGAAGCACATGAGCAGTTTTTTGTGGCAAATATGGCCAGCGAAAAACTACAGGGAATTGCCGCATCCGGCAGCGATGATCCATTCTCTCTGGTAGTGAGTCTGTGGGGGCCTCACCATCCCTATTATCCAAGTCAGGAGTATGCAGATCTAATCAACCCGGACGACATTCCTGTTTACCCGAGCTTTGATGAAACCCTGACCGACAAGCCTTTGCGCTATCGGGTGCAGCGAGACCTGCGATGCCAGCACCGCGCCTTTGAGCGCTGGCCGGATTGGAAAACCTGGCAACAGGTACTGGCTCGTTGTTATGCCTCCGGGTTACAGACTGATGCGGCGATCGGTCGCATAGTTAATTGCCTTGCAGACACCGGACTTGATAAAAATACGCTGGTAATAGTGACAGCTGATCACGGTGACGGTATCGCGTCTCATGGTACCGGCTGGGATAAATATTCTTCATTTACCGAAGAGGTCGGCAAAGTGCCTCTGGTCATGCGCTGGCCGGATAAAATCCCTGCGGCAACTGTTGTGGACGATCCGGTGAATCTGCTGGACGTAACGGCGACGATGTTAAGTGCGGGAGAGGCTGTTGTTGATCATCCTCTGCCAATCGATGGCGAAGACTTGCTGCCTGTCATTGACGGACGGACACAACGGGATCATATGATTTGTGACCACTTTGGTCATTCAGGTGATGTGTGCTTTCAGAAAATTCTTTATGCCGATGGCTGGAAGTATGTTTCTGCGTACAGCGCCGGCGATGAGCTGTATGACCTGCAAAATGATCCGTTTGAATTACATAATCGGATAAACGACTCTGCTACTGCCGGGCGACAACACCGGATGCGGCAGATCATCATTGATCACTATGAAAGCCGGCGCGAACAGAGAGAGGCCTGGCATCCGCCGGAGTTCTGGGAACGTGGAATTGTATATTCTTCTGCCGAGTGGCCTCGCGATGAATCCTTGCATCTTTATCAGTTGAAAACGCAGCAGGCAGACGAAAACCTTAGCCCTGTACTTTGACCGATACGCTGATTGAAACAAATTGTGTTATGCAATC
This sequence comes from Chromatiales bacterium, assembly GCA_020631335.1. Taxonomy (GTDB): domain Bacteria; phylum Pseudomonadota; class Gammaproteobacteria; order Granulosicoccales; family Granulosicoccaceae. Next base: position 9,826 of record JAHDHK010000057.1, on the reverse strand, counting down.
GCACTTGAATTTTAATCAGCAGGGGAGTCAGGCGTCATGTGGTTTGATATCGAGCGCTGTCAGAATTTTATGGCGCAGAGATTCAAAATCGGCAAATTGTGATTCGTTCTGTCCGCTAAGCAGTGCATGACGAACACCTGCTTTGGTCACCAGCTGTAATATAGGTGCCTGCCAGGTGCGTCCTTCGTGAGAGCGCTGCACGGTACTGACGAACACCTGATCAATATCGTTACGACTGTAACGAACATTCCGCCGTGCCGGCAGTGGGTAATGGCGAATGCTCAATGATTGTCTGCTTGCATGAATGGAGGTGCCGTTGGTCAGTTTAATGATTGCATTGATCAGTAGTCCGATGCCGATGAGCGCCGGGATCATCGGTATAGGAAAGCTAGATAAAGGGTCCTGCAGAATATTCTGGCCGTCAAACACACTCAGCGAAATGCCGATCCAGACCAGTGCCACCACCACCAGCATCCAGGTGGACTTGTTTTTCCAGCGCCAGCTGATAACGGTTTCACTGCCTGATTGTTTTATTTTGTATTTGCTGGTCAGGGCGCGTGTTGGTGCTGCCTTTGCGTCGGCTTTGGCGGCACTGACATATAACCTGCCACAGTAGTCGCATTTGTCGCCCCGGTTTCTTGCGACTCCGCATGACAGGCAGAACGCCTCAGCTTCAGACACCATATTTGTAACCCTGTGGAACGCACCGAAGCATCGGTGCATGGCAATTCAGCCGGTAATGATAGCAAAGTTGCGCTGCCTGCTGTGCGCACTGCGTTTTCCTTGATTTTCCAAGCAGCTGCTCTTAATCTGCTATGAAACCTGACTGATGAGTAATCTATGAAATCTGTGAATCCATGGGGTGCGGTATCACTGTTGAGTGCAGTGCTGATGCTGGGGCCGGTGAGTGCATTCGGGGCCTGTGCAGATGGGAACACACTTCACGACGGACGACTGACCATAGCCACCGGAAATCCGGCCTACGCGCCGTGGGTGATGGACGACGACCCGGCCAGCGGGAACGGATTCGAAGCGGCAGTGGCGTATGCCGTTGCTGATGCGATGGGGTTTGACGCGGGGGCGGTGGACTGGGTGCGTACGTCGTTCGACGAAGCGATTCAGCCGGGTGAGAAAAATTTCGATTTTAATCTCCAGCAATACTCGATCAATGCCGATCGGGAGAAAGTCGTTGATTTTTCCGCGCCTTATTACACCACTGCGGTTGCAGTTGTCGTTAAAGAAGGCAGCGAGGCGCAGAATGTAGAGCCGACGGGTTCGGCACTACGCAAGCTGCGCTTTGGTGCTGCCGCCGGAACCACCAGTCAGACCTTTCTGAGCAGCGTGGTCATGCCCGAACAGGATTTGTTGCTATACGATGACAACGCCAACGTGATAGCTGCTATCAGCGCCAATCAAATAGATGCACTTGTGTTTGATCTGCCATCAGCATTGTTCGCGACAGCAGTTCAGATTGATGGTGGCAAGATTGTCGGGCAGTTTCCTGTGGAAGCGTCAATAGAGCCCGATAACTTTGGCCTGTTGATGGCAGAAGGTAGTGCGCTGAAGGCTTGTGTCGATGAAGCGATAACTGCGCTGAAGGAGAGCGGCAAGCTTGCCGAGATCGAATCACAATGGCTTGGCGACGGTGCCGGTGTACCACTGATCGATCTCGAAAAATAGCGTTTGTTGTTGACTGCCAACCGTTGCGAGCCAGTCTTGCGCAGCATGCAGCGGACCTGAGTTGCCACTGAATTCCTTGCTTGTAACGGGTTACTGTGCCGGATTTAGTTGAGTCCGGCCGTGACAACGGCACATCATTGTATCCACTGGTATAGCGCGTTTGACCGGGCAGAGCCTTATGCTGACACCGGCTGATTATCTGAACACCATTTTGATGCCATATTAGATTAATGCCCAAGCTTAACAGGCGTCAGTTACACGATCAGGCGATCCGCCGGCGCAGCCTCGTGATCTCATCCGCATCACTATTTGCAGTGTGTGCGGGTCTGGTACTGCTGGTACCGATGGCGCCCGGCTGGACGGCGGTAAAAAACAGTTTTTTCAATTGGGATGTTCTGGTAAAAACTTTTCCCAAGCTGTTGTCGGCCTTTGTGGTGGATCTCAAGATTTTTCTGTGGTCTGCACCGTTGATATTTGTATTGTCACTGGCCATTGCGCTGGCACGTAATACCCGCCGCCCGGCGTTGTTTCCATTGCGGTTGTTCGGCGCGCTTTATACCGATGTATTGCGCGGTGTGCCAGTGATTCTGCTGGTGTATCTGATTGGTTTCGGTATCCCCGGGCTGGGCCTGCCGCGACCTTACAACTCTCCGTATATATGGGGTACGGTCGCGTTAGTGCTGGGTTATTCAGCCTATGTTGCCGAGGTTTTTCGTGCCGGCATTGAATCCGTGCATGCAAGCCAGTCGGCAGCAGCAAGATCTCTCGGGCTCAGCGAGTCTGCAACCATGCGTTATGTCGTACTGCCGCAGGCGATCCGGCGCCAGATACCGGCGTTAATGAACTTTGTGATTGCACTGCTAAAAGATGTGGCGCTGTTATCTTTCATCGGGCCGATTGAAATATTGCGGCAGGCAAATGTTTATAAGTCGCTGATGGCCAACTTTACGCCTTATGTGGGGGCGGCAATAATATTTTTATGCGTGACCATTCCAGTGACACGTTATGCGGATTATCTGCTTGCCCGCCAGCGGCGTGAGCGGTCAGTGTAATGTATAAGCTGAGACTTAAGTCAGTCAGTAAATCGTTTGGTTCGACCCGGGTGATCAATAACCTGTCTCTCGAGGTTGAAACCGGAGAGATGGTTTGTTTAATAGGCGCTTCAGGTTCCGGTAAGTCAACTCTGCTTCGCTGTATAAACCTGCTGGAGCCTGTTGATCATGGTGAGATATGGCTCGATGATTTTGATATCGCGGAGCCGGCGCTGGATCCCGACCCGATCCGCAAGCGCATTGGATTGGTATTTCAGAGTTTCAATTTGTTCCCTCATTTAAGTGTGCTGGAAAACATCACGCTGGCCCCCTGTAAAGTCAATGGAAAAAGTAAGAAGGATGCGCAGGATCATGCGATAGAGCTGTTGGAGCGATTCGGGCTTGCTGACAAGGCCGGGACTTATCCCGATCACCTGTCCGGCGGTCAGCAGCAGCGTGTTGCGATTGTACGCACGCTCGCAATGCAGCCTGAACTCTTATTGCTCGACGAGATCACCTCCGCACTTGATCCTGAACTTGTCGGTGAGGTACTCGACGTTGTACGAACGCTTAAAGCACAACAGATGACGATGGTACTGGCCACGCATGAAATGGCCTTTGCCAGGGAGGCGGCAGATCGTGTTTGTTTTCTTGATCATGGTTCAGTGGTAGAAATCGCAAGTCCTGATCAGCTTTTTACTCAGCCCGCCGAAGCACGAACCCGGGAGTTTCTGGCGAGGTTACTTGCTGAACGCTAGCGACAACCTTCTCCGCAATCGCTCAGGCTTGTGCCGTTTGTTGTGTGATGTTAATTCTGAGTGTTGGTGATGAGTGAAGTCGTCGCGTCGGTTAGTGTGGGCAATCAGCTATTCTGGCTTTTTATACTCGCTGCATTTTTTGTCGGTCTTTCTAAAGGGGGGATGCCGGGTGTCGGGATGCTCAGTGTTCCATTGCTCGCTCTGGCTATCTCTCCTTTGGTTGCAGCAGCGATATTGCTGCCCATTTATATTTTGTCTGATATTGCCGGTGTCTGGTTATATCGCCGTGACTACAGTCCCCGCAATCTGGTGATATTAATACCTGCAGGGGTAACGGGGGTGGTGCTGGGCTGGCTGACCGCGTCTATGGTGTCTGATCGCGTTGTCTCTGTTATGGTTGGCATTGTCGGTGTGTCTTTCTGTCTTTACTTCTGGCTGAAGATGTCCGGTACCCGCGATAGTAAACCCGCTGCCCTGGGTCCGGGATTGTTCTGGGGTACCTTGTCCGGTTTTACCAGCTTTGTTACTCACGCCGGTGCGCCGCCTTATCAGGTCTATGTATTACCGCAGAAGTTGCCAAAGACTGTTTTCGCCGGAACCACTACCATTGTATTTGCTGTCATTAATCTGGCGAAAGTAATCCCTTATGCCGCGCTACAACCCTACACGCGCGATGTGTTCTGGCTAGCCGCGATTTTACTGCCGTCGGCGCTGGCCGGTACCATCGCCGGCAGGGTATTTACCCGGACTGTGTCAGAGAAGTGGTTTTATCTTGCCGTGCAGATAGCGTTGTTTATTATCTCTGTGCGGCTGGTTTTCAACGGAGTGTTTCAATAGAGCTTTGCAAGATCAGCTTAAGCTGTGCGTGCGGTGGTGTTGAACGGCGGCGTCAATAAGCCGGCCGGTAAGGTGATTTGAGAATAAAGCCATGTGTCTGGTACAAATATTGAGGCATTCGGGTGATTTTCACGCTTGTCGGTCATTTCGAAGGATAACTCCTTGACACATACGGATAGTCAATCCGGGTCCGAACTCAAACAAATTGGTACGCTGATAGAGGCGATCTACCAGGTTGATTCATTGGAGGAGTTGTTTCGCAGGATCGTCACTATTGTGCCGGACTTCATCGCTGCAGATCGAGTCAGCGTCACTTTGTATGACGGGCAGCGGCAGCAGGTCTACCCGATAGCATCATATGGTGCAGAAGACCCGCAGGGTCAGTTGCGTGTCGGTGAAAGAGTCAGTATCGATAAGCATTATCAACAGTATCACGACAGTGTTTGTGAACCGACTATCTGGCGCCCGTCAAAAGTAGAGGAATCAATTCGCAGCAGCACTGCGACAATTAAACCGCTGATGCGCATGCAATTGCGCTCAGTAATGAATGTGCCCATTTTTCAACATGGCAAAGTAGTCGGTACCTTAAACGTCGGTTCAAAATCGCTCGATTATCAACCGGCGGAACTGGCCAGGCTGCAACAAATTACCACGCTCGTAGGCATAGCAGCTGAACGTATTGTTCATACAGAAATGGAGCAGGCTGCAAGTCTCAAACACCGACTGTATGCCGAGCATCTGGAGTTGCTTAATACACTCGGTGAAAAACTTTCGCTGGTGTCCAGCATTGATGAGGCACTGGGAAGTGTGTCGGATTGTGCGGAGATACTGGTGAACGCTATTCGAATCAGCTACTGCGTGCTTGAACCCGGTGGGGATAACATCAAGATCACCGGTTTGATCGGGGCGACCTCAGATAGTCCCGGTCAGGTGGTACCGCTTGAGCGCTCCGGGCTTGCAGAGGTATTAATAGATGGACGTCAGCGATACTTAACTGATCTGATCAATTCCGATGTAGGTTCTCAAAGATCGCTTGGCGAGAGCGGCATAAACCACTTGTGGTCTTTTCCAATTGTCGGCGACAACACCATCATCGGCGCATTGAATATCGGATCGAACTCTATTGAGCTATCTGCAGAAAATGCGACATCGGTGCTGGCCACGCTATCGAGGTTTCTCGGATCGTCTATGCAAAGGCTCGAAGCGCAGCAGCAGACGATGCAGATGCTGGCAGAAATCGAACAGCAGGCTCGCACAGATACGCTGACCGGCCTGCCGAATCGCAAAGAATTTTTTAACAGGCTTGCCCTGCAGATACAGACTGCAGAATCAGCGGGCTCGCAAATTGGCGTTTTTTTTCTTGATCTGGATTTATTTAAAAACGTAAACGACACGCTGGGTCATGCCATTGGTGATCAGTTGCTTTGCAGCGTGTCGCAACGTCTGAAAAATCTGTTGAAAGATGATGAAACCATTGCGCGCATTGGTGGTGATGAATTTCTGTTACTGACTACTCAACCTCAAACACGGGAAATGTTGTCACAGATTGGTGAAGATCTGGTCAACGCGATCAGACAGCCGATACCTGTGGCTGAGAGAATGCTGGAGGTAGGTGTAAGTATCGGTGCGGTGTGCTATCCCGACGATGGCCACACTGGTGATGAATTAGTTAAAAATGCTGATATCGCGATGTATCATGCAAAAGCGTCAGGGCGTAATCAGTGTCGTGTTTTCAGTGATCAGTTATCTGAATCGGTGAGCCGGCGCGTTCGACTTGAATCACTGCTGCGGGAGGCAATCAGTGCTAAACAACTCTCACTGGTGTTTCAGCCGCAATACGACTTCAACAGCAGTCGACCTGTTGCTGTTGAGGCATTGTTACGCTGGATACATCCTGTAGAGGGGTTTATTCCTCCCGATGAATTTATCGGTGTGGCTGAGCAATGCGGCCTGATAGAAGACATCACCGACTGGGTACTTGAGCATAGCCTGGAGTGCGTTAAAAAATTTCGACAATACCACCCGGATCTAAGAGTTGCGGTCAATGTCAGCGCCAGTGAGTTTTCCAGCCATAACGCCTTGTTTGATAGAGTCTCCAGCGCATTGGAAGTCTCCGGTATGCCCAGCGATGCACTGGAACTTGAATTAACAGAAACAGCCCTGTTGTCACACCCCGAGCACGCGATATCGCTTATCGAAAAGTTCAGTAGTACGGGGATACAAATAGCCATTGATGATTTCGGTACCGGCTATGCGTCGATGAGTTACCTGATTCAGCTGCCGATCAACACCATCAAAATCGATCGTTCTTTCATCGATGGACTGGAGCACGACACACGCAAGCAGTCGGTCGTTAAGGGTATTCTGGCGATTGCCAACGGCATGGATCTATACAGCGTCGGCGAAGGCGTTGAAACAGTCGAGCAGTTCGGCTGGCTGAATCGCTATGGTTGTCAGTCCGCTCAGGGATACCTGCTGAGCAGACCGGTGTCACCGGATCAGGTGCCCGAAGTACTGCAGCAGCTGGGCGGCAGTCAGGCTGCTGCTTAAGTCGTCCCGGGCAGTCACTTCTACGTCTCAATAAAACGATAACTGCTTTTTATTTGCTTTCGAAAGCGGTTTCGGTATAGCATTCTCCGGTATCGAAAGCGCTTTCGGTGGAGGGGCGCGCATACCACGTTATGAAAAGACCGACCCTAAAAGATCTGGCAGATGCGCTCGACCTGACGGAGAGCACTGTGTCCCGTGCGCTGAACGGTTACGCCGACATCAGCGCTAAAACCATCGAAAGGGTACAGAGCACGGCGCGTGAACTGGGCTATAAGCCGAATCAAAACGCCCGCAGGCTCGCCACCGGCGTCGCAGAAGCCGTGGCTTTCATTATTCCGCAAAACCACAGTTCAATCGCCGAACCTTTTGTTTCGCAGATGCTGCAGGGGCTCGATGAATCGATGGCACAGCGCGGCTGGGACCTGCTGGTGTCGCATTCACTGGCTGCCGAAGACGAGGCGCAAACCATCCATCGATTGATTACGTCCGGACGCGTGAGTGGTGTGGTGTTATCCAGGCCGTTCCGCCACGACGCACGGATTGATCTGTTGCAACAGTCAGGGTTTCCATTTGTCGTGCATGGCCGTTCTGCGAAGAGTGACAGCTACGCGTGGTTCGACATTGACAACGAGCAGGCGTTCGAAAGCGCCGCAGCGCACCTGATCAGTCTCGGCCATCACCGGATCGGTTTTGTCGGTGCCGCGCTGTACTTCAACTTTGCCTATCAGAGACTCGAGGGCTACAAGCGCGGTCTGCACGAAGCCGGCCTTGCCTATGATGAGTCACTGGTGCGTGTGACTGAACTTTCCGATGATGCCGGGGAGCGTGCAGCTATTGATTTGTTAAACCTGGCCGATCCGCCCACCGCCATTTTATGCGTTTCAGATACGCTGGCTTGCGGTGTACTGGCAGGGATACGTGCTCAGGGACTCGTCGCAGGTAAACATGTATCGGTGATCGGTTATGACGGTTTGAAGATAGGTCGTCATACCAATCCACCACTGACTACGATGTCGCAGCCACTGGCACAATCCGGACGCAAACTCGGTGACATGCTGCTGGCTATTATTGACGGGGAAGACCCGACCAAACACCAGGTTCTTAAACGCGCGGAGCTGGTTATCCGCAACTCAGACGGTCCGGTATGGGCTCAACAACATCATTAACTACACTCTAGAGGATAATCGATGATAAGAAAATCATTAGTATCAGCAGCTGTACTGACCGCGGTGCTTGCAGCACCACTGGCCAGCGCAGATACCATTAAGTTCTGGACCATGGAGATCCAGCCCGACCGAATGGAACGACAGGAAAAACTGGCTGCCGACTTCAACGCGGCAACAGGTCACACTGTTGAAATTATTCCGGTAGAGGAAGCCGAAATCGCAACTCGCACCACTGCTGCTTTTGCAGCCGGTGATCTTCCGGACGTATTGAATCATACTGTTCAGCACCTGCTGCCATTTGCCGAAGCAGGCATTCTGGATACAGCAGCGGCTACTGATGTGGTCAACGATCTCGGTATGGATACTTATGCCGCCGGTCCGTTGAATATGGCTAAATCAAATGGTGAGATTGTTTCTGTGCCGACTGACGGCTGGACGCAACTGGTGGTATATCGCTCCGATTTGTTCGAAGCCGCCGGCCTTAATCCGCCTAAAACGTTTGCTGATATTCAGGAAGCGATTTTGAAGTTGCACAATCCGCCTGAAATGTACGGGTTTGTTGCTGCTACAAAAATTGACGAAACCTACATGATGCAGTTGATAGAGCACATTTCGCTGGCGGCCGGTTACTCACCGATCAACGCTGATGGTTCAATCAACGAAGATACGACCGATCTGAAATCCGTACTGCAGTTCTACAAAATGATCGCCGATGCTTCACCGGCGGGTGAGTTGTTCTGGAAGCAATCACGTGAACAATACCTCGATGGTAAAGCGGCAATGATCATCTGGTCGCCATCTTTGCTTGATGAGCTCGGTGGTCTGCGTGACAGCGCCCCTGTGACGTATGCTGAAGATACCACTTCCAAGGAACTGGCAGAGAAAACCGGTTTCGTCACTGTATTTGCAGGCCCTGGTAATGCTGACGGTGCGGCTTACGCCGACGTTCGATACCTTGGTATTACTGCTGACGCTAACATTGACGTTGCTTCAGAGTTTGTTCAGTTTGTCGTATCCGAAGGTTATGGCGACTGGCTTGGTCAGGCACCTGAAGGTAAATTTCCGGTTCGCAAAGGTCCATCTGCCGGTGCCAACGACTACGAAACACTGTGGGCGTCTCTGCCTGTGGGTGTTGATCGCAAAGCACCTCTGGGTGACATCTATCCCGAGTCGGTGATCAACGATATCGTAGCCGGTCTGTCGGTAGGTGATCGCTGGGGAGTTGACTCCGGCAATCTTGCTACTGCTTCAAAAATCGTGAATGCCCGCGTTATGTCTCAGGTGTTCCGTCAGTACATTGATGGCGATCTGTCACTTGATGAAGCGGCAGCCATGATCGTAGAGAAGCACAAGGCGCTTTAGTGTAAAGCGAAGCTACATTAAAACGGGCGGCGCATGATGTGCCGCCCAGACTGAATCTGCCATGGCTCAAGTTATAGAAAACACCAGCACACCTCCGAAGGGTCGGGGTCCTTTAGGTAAGTCGGAAATGACACTTGCCTACACCATGATACTTCCGACCATTCTTATTGTGCTGTCGATTGTATTACTGCCGTTGCTGGCTAATTTCTGGATTAGTTTCAAACCAGTGCAGCTCGGTGATTTGCGAGCGCCGACTGTAATATCCAATGAACGACTGCGACCGGCACCGCAAGCCGCCGGTGATGAAGCAGAAATCAGCTACCGGCTCAGAAATTCTTCACAGAAGGGTGTCATCAGCGATATTGTGCTGGTGGATAACCTGCCGGCAGGAATTACGATTGCCGGGGACATTGACGGTCGTTGCGCATTGAGTGGCAGTGAA
>JAHDHK010000056.1:2355-26191 GCA_020631335.1 Chromatiales bacterium | reverse complement strand
GGCTAGGTTGCTGTGGTAAGCGCGCTGCCGTCCCAGCGGTAGAGCTTACAGTGCTCGTGATTGGCCAGCGCAATCATTGCATGATCTGCATGCCAGTCACCCAGCACCATGCGTTCAACGTTGCTGTTGTTATCACTGGCCTTGTAATGGGCAGGGCGATGGGTATGACCGTGAATAAGAAGTTCAACATCGAACTCTGTGAGGGTTTCTTCTAAAGTGTCGCGGTTGATGTCAGCAATGTTCTCGGTATGCGCTCTGTGCCCGCGTGCTTTGCTGGTGCTTCTGATCATGCGTGCAGTTGCTTCCCGCTCACTGACTGACTTGGCCAGAAAGTCCACCTGCCAGCCATGGTTGCGCACCATACGTCGATAAAACTGATATTGTTTATCGTCGGTGCACAGTGTGTCGCCATGCATCAGCAGGGTTGGTTTTCCTGCCAGTTCTATGGTGATTGTATCTTCGCGAATGAGCTTGCCACCGAAACCTTCGACGAATTGTTCGCCCAGCAGGAAATCCCGGTTTCCGTGCATGCAGGTTATTTTTATACCGTTGTTACTTAATGCGCGCAGTCGTGAAGAGACTTCACGTGCGGTATGGTCGCAGGCATCGTCACCAATCCAGTATTCAAACAAGTCACCTAGAATAAAAATCTGATCAACAGAATTAGCTACATGGGTAAACAAGGCAAACGCGAGCCCGGTGGTTTCGGGCTCGCTTGCCTGCAGGTGCAGATCAGAAATCAGTAAGGTTTGCATGGATTCAGTTGGTGTCCGACTTCACGACGCTTTCAATGATCAATGCTTCAACAGGTACATCACCGTGTCCACCGTGGTTGCCGGTAGGGACGGTACTCATTTCCATAACGACATCCATCCCTTCCACTACTTTGCCAAACACGCAGTAACCCCAGCCGTTAGGTGATTTTTCGGTGTGGTTTAAAAATGTATTGTCGTTGACGTTAATAAAGAACTGAGCGGTTGCCGAGTGCGGGTCGCCGGTTCGGGCCATGGCCAGTGTGCCGATGTTGTTGGGCAAGCCGTTATCAGCTTCGTTTTCAATAGCCGCCTGAGTAGATTTTTGCTGCATATCCGTGTCGAAGCCTCCACCCTGAACCATAAAGCTTGGGATTACACGGTGAAAGATAGTGCCGTCATAGTGACCGCTATCAACGTACGACATGAAATTTTTACAGGTTACCGGTGCTTTTTCGGTATCCAGTTCAATGACGATCGCACCTTTATTTGTGTTTAGGGTAAGCATTATTTTTACTCTGATTTTTGTTCTTGTGGTTGTGTGTCGTCAGCAGCACCGAGAAGGGTGACAGACTCTATGACAATCGGATTGGTCGGTACGTCTTTGGCAAAAGGCCCTGCAGGCCCGGTTGGTGTTTTGCCGATCCAGTCAGCAACATCGTGGCCTTCAACTACTTTACCGAACACTGCATAGCCCCAGCCGGCCAGATCTTTCGATCGATGATTCAGAAAGTCGTTGTTGGCAGTATTAATAAAAAACTGGGCAGTCGCGGAATGCGGCGCCTGAGTACGGGCCATGGCAATGGTGAAGCGATCATTCTTTAGTTGGTTGTCCGCTTCGTTCTGGATGGGCTCCCGCGGTTCTTTCTTTTCGAAACCCAGGGTAAATCCGCCGCCCTGAATCATAAAGCCTTCGATGACACGATGAAATATAGTGCCTTCGTAGTACCCGTCATCGACATATTCCAGGAAGTTTTCGACGCTTGCAGGGGCCTTGACCGGATCGAGTTCGATGATCATTTCGCCCAGATTAGTGACCATCTTGACGCGCGGATTAGGCTCTGCGGCGGTGGAGGGCTGGATAGCAAGCAGTGTCAGCGCCATCATCAGGCAACCGGCAGTGCGCAAAGAGTAAGCAACAGATTTATTCATTGTTTCAAAGTTAGCTGTGTGAGTTTGAGCTTTCGCCTATACTATCGCGTTCTGCTTCCGGTACCAATTCGGGTTAAGAAAGAATCAACCCGTCTTACAGCCCTCTCATTGCAAGATTCTGCCTTCAACGTGACTTCGTCTGAACCCAAAAACACGCCTGCCCGCGAGGCAGACAAAACCGTACGCGGATCATTGGCCAAACGTCGTCGCAATGCCAGACAAAAGGCCATGCAGGCTCTGTATCAGTGGGATTTCGACCAGAATGCGGCAACGATAGATGCGATTGTCGAGCAGTTTTGCGAGCTGCAGAACATGGAGCGAGTCGATGTCGAATTCTTCACCCAGCTGGCGTCTTATGTGACGGATAACCTCGCCGAGATCGACGCTTATATCTTTGATCATGCCGATCTCAAGCTCGAGGAGCTCGACCCCGTCGAGCGTGCAATTCTGCGGGTTGCCTGTGCAGAATTACGGTGTCGCCTGGATATTCCGTTCCGAATCGTCGTTAACGAATCGGTTGAGGTGGCCAAGTTATTCGGTGCCGATCAGGGGCACAAGTTCGTCAATGGCGTGGTCGACAAAATGGCCGCCGACATTCGCGCGATCGAATACAAGCTGCCGGCACCCGGTGCTGACAAGCCCGGCTGATCGCTAACGCAATATTTCAGGCCTGAATAGTGATTGGTAGTACTGCTGAAAATGCCGGATCGAACACTGGCACCAGAACGGGGTTAATCCATGTCAAAAAAACTTGCCACTGTCGCTGATCTTCTCCATTCGCCTGCGAATTTTTTTGCCTTCGGCTTTGGCTCAGGCCTTGCGCCATATGCATCCGGTACATTCGGTACCTTGCCGGCGCTGGTGATCTGCGCGCTGCTGGGCGGTTTACACCTGCTGCTATACGTAGCGATTATTGCGATCGCTTTTGCAGTGGGCGTGTGGTTTTGCAATGAGGCCACCACTTACCTGGGCACGCATGACCACGGTGCGATTGTCTGGGATGAGATCGTCGGCATGATGGTGACCATGATTGCCGTGCCGGTATCAGCGGGAACGCTGATCGCGGGTTTCTTTTTGTTTCGCTTTTTTGATGTCTGGAAGCCCGGGCCGATCCGCTGGATGGATGAAAACATCGACGGCGGGCTGGGCATTATGATCGATGATGTTTTTGCCGGTCTGTTGGCCTGCATTTGCCTGCATGTGCTGGTTTACTATGTCCCGCAGGTAGCAGAGTTTATGCGACTGCACTGAATGCAGGTGCGGAAAAACAACGTTGCTGTGAACGTGTCACCGCTTTGCACAGCGGGTGCTGTGTCGAATTCCAGACTGCAGTTGCGTATTTTTTCGACGCGGAACTGACATTGTCGATGCTCCTTCGTGTCCTTAGAGGCAGCGCAACAAGCGCTTTATTTATGGAACGGGCATACCCAGTTCATTCAGGTAGGCGGTCACAGTGATCAGTGGCAGGCCGATCAGTGCTGACGGGTCGTCACTTTTCATAAACTCAACGATCGCACTTCCCATGCATTCAGATTTAAAGCTCGCAGCACAGCCGTAAGGCGTGTCGGTTTTTAAATACCGTTCGATTTGAGCGGGTGACAGGGCCCTGAACTTCACCTCGGTACTCACCACAGCGGTCAGCTGTTTTTCCTTTGTCACCAGGCACAGGCCGGTGTGAAACCACACCGTATTACCCGACAGTTCGCTCAGTTGCGCCACGGCAGCCTCATGCGTATGGGGCTTACCGATAATCGTGCCGTTTAAATCAGCTACCTGATCGGAGCCGATCACTATTGAGGATGAGGCCTGACTGCGGTGAACCGATTCGGCTTTTTCGATCGCCAGCCTCTCGACCAGTTGCAAAGACGGCTCGCCCGGGCGGGGTGTTTCGTCGCAATCGGGTGCGATCTGTTCAAAGCGCAATCCGAGGCGTTCGAGCAAAGTTTTTCGAAACGGCGATGTAGAAGCTAGAATCAGAAGTTTGTCGGGCATAGTCGGTTCAGAAGGGGCTGATTACAGTCGCATCGACACAGCGCGGGAACTTTGACTAAAACGCTGATTCGAAGTACACTTGAGGGTTTATGGACAGTCTCCCTTCCAGGTTTAAACCTGCCGAACTGGCTCGGTCCGGGCGGCACTGCAACATCTCCCTAACGGTATCCCACTTTAAGCGCTTTTCCGGGCTCCTTGCAAGCGAGCAGGGGCAGGTAGACGCTGTGGTGAGATTTTCCATGCAGGGATCGCAGGCCATGGCAAAGGGTAGTCTGAGCACAACTGTCGAGCTTCAGTGTCAGCGGTGTCTGGAGCCGGTAAGCACCGATATCAGCGCGGAGTTTGCATTCGGCTTTATCGACGATGAATCCGGGGCCGATTCGCTGTCCGCCGAACTCGATCCGGTGCTGGTAGATGAAAATGGCGAAACAGGCGCTGTGGAAATCCTGGAAGACGAGCTCATCCTGCAAGTGCCCGCCAGAGTGGTACACGAGGATGAGCACAAATGTAATCCGGCAGTGATAGAGGCGGTGACCACCGCCAGCACTGTGGATACCAACAAACATAACCCGTTCAGTGATCTGGGCGAGTTGTTAAAGAACTAACTGGAGAAACCAGATGGCTGTACAGCAGCGAAGAAAAACGCCTTCACGTCGTGGCATGCGTCGCTCTCACGATGCGCTGAAAAACCCGGCGTTGTCCACAGACCCGACTACCGGTGAAGTGCACCGTCGTCATCACATCACTGCCGAAGGCTACTATCGTGGCAAGCAGGTAGTTGAAGTGGTAGAAGAGTTCGACGACGAAGACGACGACGAATAAGCCTGCGTCAGTCTGATTTTTCTGGCACCACACCAGCTACTGTCTGACAGACTTGTTGGAAAATTAATGAACGTAGCCAAAGCGATGTTTCGGGGTAGAATCCCGCGCAGCGTTGTTTCTGGATGCGAATCTTTCCCCGGTGAGTCGAATGTTATCAAGCCAAATGTGGTCGTATGAGTGAAACCGTAACCATCGCACTCGATGCGATGAGTGGTGATCTCGGTGCCAGCACTGCCGTAGAGGCAGCGTTCAGCGCTACGCGCAGGTTTGACGATCTGCGCATTATCCTTGTCGGTGACGAAGCAGTGCTCGCACCGCTTCTTGAATCCCGGCAATCCGATGTGATTACCACTCAGCATGCCTCTGAAGTGGTAACCATGGACGACCCGCTCGCCCAGGCGCTGCGAGGCAAGCGTGACTCCAGCATGAGAGTCGCGGTAGATCAGGTTCGCAACGGCACGGCAGCCGCGTGCGTGAGTTGTGGAAACACCGGTGCGCTGATGGCCATCGCCCGTTTCGTGTTAAAGACCATTGCCGGTGTCGATCGCCCGGCCATTATCACTGCTATCCCCAATATTCACGGCCATGTGCAGATGCTTGACCTGGGGGCTAACGTCGATTGTACAGCCGAGCATCTGTACCAGTTTGCCGTCATGGGGTCGGCACTTGCCGCGGTTGTCGACAACACCGAGTCTCCGCGGGTGGGTTTGCTCAATATCGGCTCGGAAGATATCAAAGGCAACGAGCTGGTCAAAGAAGCCGGAAAACTGCTCGAGGAGTCCAGCCTCGATTACATCGGTTACGTAGAGGGTGATCAAATCTACATGGGCGACGTCGATGTTGTCGTGGCAGACGGTTTTGTTGGAAACGTCTCTTTAAAGACCTCAGAGGGTGTGGCCAAGCTGGTGAAGAGCTACCTTAAGCAGGAGTTTACCCGTTCGCCTCTCAGTAAAGTAATGGGGCTGGCAGCCTCGCCTGTGTTAAAACGACTGGCGAAACGAATAGACCCCGACCGGTACAACGGGGCAAGCTTGCTGGGTTTGCGAGGAATTGTGATAAAAAGCCACGGTAGTGCAGGCGTGCTGGCGCTGGAAAACGCAGTGAAGATCGCCCGCCTGGAAGCTAAAAAAGGACTCATTTCCAGAATTGAGAGCGCTATAGAAGCGCAGCTCACAAAATCGGGCGATCAGTGAAACACGCGAAAATACTTGGCACCGGTAGCTATCTGCCAGAAAAAGTACTTCTCAACTCCGATCTGGAAAAGCTGGTTGACACCTCGGACGAATGGATTCGCGAAAGGACCGGTATTCACCAGCGACATATCGCCGCTGAAGGTGAAACCACTCTCGATCTTGCAGAAAACGCGGCGCGCAACGCAATAGATGCAGCCGGCGTTGCGGTGAGCGACATCGATCTGATTGTCATTGCCACCACCACCCCGGACTGTGTATTCCCCAGTGTAGCGAGTATGTTGCAGGCCCGCCTCGGGATCATCAATGAATGCCCCGCATTTGATGTGCAGGCCGTGTGTGCCGGTTTTGCCTACGCGCTGGGCGTAGCTGACAACTTTATTCGTGCGGGTTCTGCCAAAGTTGTACTGGTTATCGGTGCGGAGACGTTCTCGCGAATCCTCAACTGGAAAGACCGTAACACGTGTGTGCTGTTTGGCGACGGCGCCGGTGCGGTGGTACTCGGTGCATCTGATGAACCGGGTATCCACAGCACACACTTGCATGCCGATGGCCGTTACAAAGACTTACTGCACGTACCTAACGGTGTGTCGCGCGGTTACGATGTCATGCAGCAGGAGGAAGCCTTCGTGCAAATGCGCGGTAATGAGGTGTTTCGAATGGCAGTTAAGAAAATGGGCGAAGTCGTCGAAGAAGCGCTGGCACAAAACAATATGCAGAAGTCCGATGTCGACTGGCTGGTTCCGCACCAGGCAAACATCCGGATCATCAAGGCAACCGCAAGAAAACTGCAAATGGATATGAGCCAGGTCGTACTCACGGTACAGAATCACGGCAATACCTCGGCGGCATCCATTCCACTCGCGCTGGACGTCGCCGTACGCGATGGTCGTATCAAGCGCGGTGAGCGAATACTGCTGGAAGGTTTCGGTGGCGGCTTCACGTGGGGTGCCGCACTCATTACCTATTAGCCGGGTGCGTGCACACTGGCCGGATACGTTTCTTGAGCACAAATGGCGGTATGGCCGTTCCAGACGTTTTGGAAGACCCGGTTTGGTTTTATGGTGATTTTGATTAATGCGAAGTAGTTGTATGAATACCAGCTCGTTTACCGCAAGCGAGGCGTTTTAGTTCTATGGATAGTCAGGCAGTAAACACCTCTGGACTTAATAGTGATTCCGGTTATCGTTCAATTTTGCTGGTGGACGACCATGAGCTGGTTCGATCCGGACTTAAGTTACTGATTGAATCTGTCATCCCCGATGCGCATGTCATTGAGGCGGATACCGGTGAAAAAGGCATTGAGCTGGTCAAGCAGAACAGCGTCGATCTGGTGTTCATGGACATCATTCTACCGGGTATTGATGGTATTACCTCTGCGCTGCGTCTGCTCAGTTTGTCACCGGATATCAAGATTCTGATCCTGACCGGTAAGTCAGAACTCGTCGTGCCCCGTGCGGTACTTGAGTCCGGAATTTGCGGTTACGTCACCAAGGCCTCGGCTGCCGCCGAAATAAGCAATGCAATGGACGCGGCAAGGCGGGGGGAATTCTTCCTGTCGCGTGATTTACAGGAGCGCTACGACGGTGATCAGCTGGACAATCAAGGGGAACTGACGCCTTTTGACCGACTTTCCAATCGGGAGCTCGAAGTCGTGTTGCTATTATTGAAAGGGTATAAAACCTCTGATGCCGGTAATTCGTTAACGCTGAATGCGAAAACTGTCAGTACCTACAAGCGACGTGCTTTTGATAAGCTGGCAGTGAGCAATACCGCAGATCTGATAAAGCTCGCGATGGAACACAATATACTTGGCTATTGATAATCATCATGCTCGATCAGCTGCTGTACAGACAGATGTGTGTAGTGTCTGTGGTGTTACCCCTTGCCAGGCGGTGTCGTTGTCAGTTGCGTCAGGCGAGTTTGACCGTCAAACATAATGCTGGCATCTTCGATGGTGACGAAAGCACACAATTCAGGGCATAGCAGCAGCCGTTGATCGATCCGATGAACCCTAAGGATACACAAACACTCTCTGCTGACGATTCGACGTTGCCGGTAGAAGCTATGGATGAAACACCGCAGGCTGACGCTTTTGATCCGGCTGCCTTTCTGAAAACGGTCACGCATCGACCGGGCGTTTATCAGATGCTCAACAGCAACGGCGACACGATATACGTTGGCAAAGCAGGAAATCTGAAAAAGCGTGTCAGCAGTTATTTTCAGAAAGATCCCGGCTCACTCAAAACGCGGGTAATGGTGGCGCAGATAGCCAATGTGCAGCTGACAGTCACGAGCAACGAAATCGAAGCGCTGTTGCTCGAGAATAATCTGATTAAAGAAAAGCGGCCGCGCTATAACATTCTGCTGCGTGACGATAAAAGTTATCCGTTTCTGTTTGTTTCGACAGAGGACGACTACCCGAGAATTTCATATAGACGCGGTGCACGTAAACAGGCGGGGCACTACATCGGTCCCTATCCGCATGCCGGTGCGGTAAAAAAAACGCTGCGCTATATTCAAAAACTTTTTAAAGTGCGTCAGTGTGAAGACAGCTACTTTAAGAATCGCTCACGGCCGTGCCTTCAGTATCAGATCAATCGTTGTACTGCGCCATGTGTCGGGTTGATTGAACACAATACCTATCGGGTTGATGTCGATATGAGTATCAAAGTGCTTGAGGGCAAAACCAGTGAAGTGGTAAACAGTCTTGTCTCGCAAATGGAAACTGCGTCCGGCGAACTGGATTTTGAAAGAGCCGCCAGGCTGCGCGATCAGATAAAAGACCTTAAAGCCGTCAATCAAACGCAGTATGTTGAAAACGGCAAGGGCGATATCGACGTGGTTGCCTGTTATCAAAGCGGCGGCACCAGCTGTGTGCAGGTATTTTTTATTCGCAACGGCGTTAATCTGGGCAACAAGGCTTTTTATCCTGCCACCCCTGAAGGCGCCACCGAAGAAGAAGTAT
Organism: Chromatiales bacterium; assembly: GCA_020631335.1. GTDB lineage: Bacteria > Pseudomonadota > Gammaproteobacteria > Granulosicoccales > Granulosicoccaceae. Next base: position 17,315 of record JAHDHK010000056.1, on the reverse strand, counting down.
TAACCGGCTTTGTGCAGCAGTTTTACCTGCAGCACGAAGTCCCCAGAAGGTTGGTTACACACGCACCCATCAATGACCATGAGCTCACACAAAAGGCGCTGGCAATGCGGGCCGGATACAACGTCGAGATCGTCTCGGCAGTGCGAGGGGATCAGCGTCGCTGGGTGGATAATGCAGTGGAGAATGCCAAAATCGCGCTTGAATCGCGGCTGGCTTCACGCAGTGGCATGGCCGAACGGCAGGAGAAGCTGCGTTTGCTGTTGCAGCTGGAGGAGTTGCCTAATCGCATGGAGTGTTTTGACATCAGTCATCTCAGTGGTGAGGCTACCATCGCTTCATGCGTCGTCTTTGGTGTCGAGGGGCCGGTCAAGGCTGAGTACCGGCGATTCAACATTAAAGATATTACCGCCGGTGACGACTACGCTGCCATGCGTCAGGCGTTGAGCCGGCGCTATACCCGGTTGCTGAAAGAGAATCAGCGTATCCCGGAGGTATTGCTGATCGATGGAGGCAAAGGGCAGGTGTCAGTGGCACAGCAGGTCATGGAGGAACTGCAGCTCGACGAAGTCGAAATAGTGGGGGTGTCCAAGGGGCCGGAGCGACGACCCGGAGAGGAGACGCTGCTGCTGGTGCGCAGCGGGCAGGAGTTTCAAATGAAACACGACTCTCCGGCACTTCATCTGATTCAGCAAATCCGCGATGAGGCTCATCGTTATGCGGTATCCGGGCATCGTGCTGCACGTGGCAAAAATCGACGAAAATCAGTGCTTGAGGAGTTGCCCGGACTGGGTCCCAAGCGACGCAAGCAACTGCTCACCCATTTCGGTGGTATTCGCGCGTTGCAGAATGCAAGTGTAGAAGATATTGCCAATGTGCCCGGAATCAGCCAACAACTGGCGCAACTTGTGTACGATTTCTTCCATGAGCAATAGCCCGTTGCCGGCAACTGTTCCCTATACGTCTGCCGTATCCCAAAAGCGACGCTGTTCGTGTTTAAATATCAGTGTCCGGGTGCGACGATTTTTCCAATATTGCAATGCAGCTGATTGAATGACGCTTAATATACCAACCATGCTGACACTGGCGCGCATACTGATGCTGCCGGTAATTGTGTTGATTTTCTACCTGCCGTATCCGTGGGCGCGGCCGCTTTGCTGTGCGGTGTTCTTAATTGCGGCGATCACAGACTGGCTCGATGGATACCTTGCCCGCAAGTGGGAAATCGAATCGGATTTCGGTGCGTTTCTCGACCCGGTGGCGGATAAACTCATGGTGGCAACCGTGTTGATTCTGCTGGTGGAAGACGGGTCATCGTGGTGGCTGACGCTGCCGGCGATCATCATCATCGGGCGTGAGATTACTATATCGGCGCTGCGTGAATGGATGGCCAGTGTCGGCTCCCGCGCCAAAGTGGCGGTGAGCTACCTCGGCAAAGTGAAAACCACTATGCAAATAACCGCCCTGGCCATGTTGTTATTCAAGCTCGATCTGTTTGGTCTGCCGATTTACACCATCGGTATTTGTGCTTTGTATGTGGCTGCCGCCATTACGATCTGGTCGATGGTCGACTATCTGTCTGTTGCTTTCCGTCCCGAATCGAGCTGAGCTTCGGCGCTGGTATCGTATTCAGGCATGTCCACCTGCAGGCCGGAAGGTACCTGTAGCGGGATATAGAAATCACCTGTTGCCGCCTGCCTACCTGTCAGTGCGTGTAGAAACGCGACGATATCTTCAATCGCTGATGGTGGCTGTTGTTCTATAGCAATATCTGACACGGCCGCCTGCCGGGTCATCTCCAGTTTATCCTCAGTAATAATAAAGTCTGCCGGGGCAAGCCACGGGGCGGCAGGCAGGGTTACTTTGTTTATCATCCATTGTTCCCGCGCCTGCTGCGGGCTCATATGGTGTTTAACCATTTCAGTGAGTGTTGCGTAGGCCCCGTTGTGTCCGTACGGGGCGGTGAGCGCTACATTGCGCAGCATCGGAATGCGAAAGCGATAAGCATCCTCTATGCGGTCGCTCTCTGCCATACGCCCGACATCTCGTGGCATCGGGTCAAATGCCCGTGTGCGTCCCGGTCCGTAAGCCGGTAACCCGAGCGCTTTAAATTGCTGGCTGCTGAACAGAATACCGCTATGGCAGGTACTGCACCGGGCTTCACCAAAGAAAAGCGCTCGTCCTCGATGTTGTTGCGCAGTAAGTGCTGTTTTGTCTCCGTGCAGCCACTCATCGTAGGGGCTGTCATGGCTTTTAAATTCAGTGGCGATAAACGCGGCCAGTGCATTGGCAATGTGCACGATGTTAATGTGCTGCGGATCTGATAGTGAATCGAATGCATCGACAAACAACCGGGAATACTCCGGCATGGTGCGAACGCGCTTCGCAATGATCGGCCACGCATAGTCGATGCGGTCATTCGCCGCACCTGCTACTTCGTTCTCTTCGTTAGAGCCGGCCATTTCAGTTTCCGACGTCATTGGAAAAAGTGCCTGGGCGGCCAGTACCGAGTTTAGGCCGTCGGGTAACCACTCCTGTGCGGGGGTGTTGAAATGGTTACCATAGTCGTTGCTTTCACTGATGCGTCCGTCATGCATCAGCCGCTTGATATCAGTGGCGCCGAGGTTCCACAATGCCGGTGCGTTGCGTGGTACACGTCGCTCAATACGGTTTTTACCCGTGCCGGTGGTGCGCTGCAGGCCCAGACCTGTGCCGCCTTCACCAATACCTAAAGGCAATCCGTCTGAAGTGCCGTGAGCCGGGTGGTGGCAGGTGCCGCAACTGATGTTACGGTTGCCGGAGAGTATTTTGTCGTAAAAAAGCAGCCGGCCGATTTCGGCCTGATGCGAGTCAAATGACCGATAGGTCGGTGCAGATGAATAGGGCACCTGCGACGCGGTGTGCGCAGCGCCAGCCTGAACCAGCATAACGGCAACAACAATTATTCGAATCATCGAAACGGATACAGCCAGACTTTGTAGTCATCAATGAGTTTGTGTGCTTCATTAATGTCATCACGACTCATTTTTTTGATGACTTCCTCAAGGCTGATGGCAGCGTCGGGGTCACCGCCAATGGCTGAGAGTGTGTACCACATGTACGCACGTACCAGATCTTTCGGAACACCCCGGCCAACCTCGTAATACCACCCGACACCGGACTGTGCCCCGGGGTGGCCTTTCATTGAAGATCGCAAATACCATTCAAAAGCCCGGCGGTCATCCTTTTCGACACCCAGCCCCATCGCATACATCACGCCGATCAGTTCTTCGGCTTCGGCGTTGCCACTGCGGGCAGCCGGCCATAACGCCGTATAAGCTTCTTTATAGTGACCGGCATCCATCAGGTCTCGCGCTGCTTCAAGGTCGGCAAGTGTTGTAGTGCTGCCTAGCAATGCCAGTAAAATAAAAACGAACCTGAAGGTATCAGATACAACGGTAACAGCGTTGCTTACTGCACACTGTGGGCGTTGTATCGCTGTTGTTATTCCGTCGGTTGGCTGGAACATTTTTTCTTTCAATAAACTGACTGGTACAGAACCATTGCAATTCGGTTGCATGGCGGCGGATTGCCGCCATGCAAAGGTACTTAGTTCACATCAGCATCGCGGGCAGCGTTGATATCTGCTTCTGCCGCGGCTACAGCCGAAGTCAGTGCATCAAAGATTTCGCCGCCACGGGTAACGTTCTCTTTGAACCAGTCATATACCGGTGCTGCGGCTTCTTTAAACGCTGCTTTTTGTGCGGGGGTAGGGACATACAGATCACCGCCGCCGGCGACGAAGTCCTGATACGCCTGGATGGACTTGCGCTTGGGAGAGGCGAAGGTTGCCTGTTGCAGTGCATAGAATCCATCAACAATCACACGGCGCTGATCTTCAGACATGCCTGTGAATGACTGGTTGGACATCCACCACAATGCACCCATGTAAGCGTGGCCATCGAGGGTCAGGTACTTGAGGCCGGCGTCCGGAAACTTCATGCCCATGATATCGGTAATGCCGTTTTTGGAGCCTTCAACCACTCCGGTCTGGAAAGACGTGAACAGTTCGGGCCATGGAATCGGAGTGGGTGCGGCACCCAGTGCCTTTACCAGCTCCTGCGGAAGATCGGCGACGACCGTGCGGATTTTAAGGCCTTCCAGATCACCCGGTTCGGCGACGCGTCGTTTGGTGTTGGCAAAGTTTCTCCAGCCACCGGTGTTGCCAATGGTCATCAATCGGATGGAATCATCGGAATCTTCCAGTGCCATGCCGCGAACGGCACGGGTGAAATCGCCGGAGAGTACATGTTCGGCTACTCTGTCATCGGCCATCAGGTAGGGCAGGTCGAGTACCTGAACATACGGGAACAATCCGGCGGCACCGCCGGAGGTGGAGATATAGATATCAATAGAGCCATCGGCTACGCCCTGCAGGCATTCAGCGCCATTGGAACAAAGTTGAGTGCCGATAAACAACTCAACTTCAATTGCACCGTTTGAGGCGCTTTCAACATAATTTTTGAATACAACCAGACCATCGTAGTCTTCATCGTTTTCATTGGAGTTTGCGGTAGCGCGCAGTGTGATATCTGCTGCCTGTGCCGCTCCGACAATGCCGATGCTCAGTGCACTCGCCAGTATAGCGGTGGTTGCTAATTTTCTAATCATGGTGTTGATAGCCTCTCAATAGAATAGTTATTTAAACAGTCTTGCTATAAAAAACCAGCCAGTCGCGGTACCGTCAGCGACAACGCAGGTATGAATGTGATCAGCAGGATCACGAAAATCTCAACTGCCAGAAACGGCAGAATAGCTCTGGCAATGGTGGTGACTCTTTCTTTTGATACAGCCGCCGCCACAAATAGCACAAGTCCCATCGGCGGGGTTGCCAGTCCCACGGTTAGATTGACACACATAATAATGGCGAAGTGAACCGGTTCGACGCCCAGTGAGATAAACACGGGCCCGAGTATCGGTCCGAGAATTATAATGGCGGGGCCCGCATCCAGAAACATGCCTACCATAAACAACAGCAGGTTGATCAAAAACAGCAGTAGTAACGGATTTTCTGTCAGCGTCAGTATAAAAGCGGCGAGTTGTTCAGGGGCATGGCTCAGGCTAACCACTGTTTTAAAAGACATTGCGGCACCCACCAGTAATAACACCACAGATGATGTCAATCCGGCTCTGGTTAATACATCGGGCAGGTCACGTATGCGCATGGTGCGTATAACGAATAAGCCGATAATCAAAGCGTACGCCACTGCGACTGCAGCCGCTTCTGTCGGTGTGAAAACTCCGCCGAGTATGCCGCCGAGAATAATGACAGGGGTGAGTAACGGGAAAAATGCTTTAAGACCGGCCTTGCCTCTTTCAGGCCAGCTGTAACGCTTACTGGCCACCGGAAAGTCATAGCGATCTGCCATAAACTTAACCATCAGCATTAATCCACCACCGATTAACACACCCGGAACAATACCGGCCAGAAACAGTGCGGCAACACTTTCGCCCATGACATAGGCATAGATAATCATGATACCCGATGGCGGTATGATCGGACCGATGACTGAACTCGCTGCGGTGATAGCGGCGGCGAAGCGGCGGGTATAGCCCTGCTTTTCCATGGCCGGTACCAGCATGGATCCCAGCGCCGAGGTGTCGGCAACCGCTGACCCTGAAAGTCCTGCAAACAACATGGAAGAGAGCACATTGACGTGCGCAAGACCACCGCGCAAATGCCCCATGAGTGCCTGTGAAAATTCAACCAGGCGAATAGTGATACCACCGCGATTCATCAGCTCACCGGCAAGCATAAAAAATGGAATAGCCATTAATGGAAAGCTGTCCATGCCGTTGTACAGATTTCTGTATAACAGGGTGAGGTCACGTTCCTGTCCGTTCAGCCACAGCAATGCACCGGGGGCGGCCAGAAGCGCGAAAAATACCGGTAATCCGATCATCAACAGCACGAGGAAAACGGGCAGAAACCAAATAAGCATTATTCTGCGCCTCGGGTAATCAGGGTTTCCGGGGTAATCTGTTTATCTGTGTTTTTATGGTCATCGTCGAGTTTGACTACACTGATCACACGCGACAGGATCAGTTCAATATTAACCAGCACCAGTAAAAACATCCCGACCAGCAATGAGGTCATCATCCAGCTGCGCGGCACTCTGTACCAGCTATCAAAACTCAAAGACTGTGGAACATACAAAGAAGCAGTGGCAAAGCGTCCGCCAAGACCGGTGACTTCCTTCCAGCCGATTTGCAGTGCAATGATTAGAACGCTTAATGAGATGAGCAACAAGAACAGCTGTAGTAGTCGCGTCACTATGTTGGGCAGGATGGATTCTATGGTATCAATGGCAACAAAGCTGCCATTGCGAAGAGCGGTGGGAGCCATCAGCCCTGTCATCCAAAGCATGCAAAAGCGTGCCGCTTCGTCCGGCCACGGCAGCGCATTGCCCAGTACGTAGCGGCAGTACACCTGCACCAGAATAACCACGACCATCGTAGTGATCGCAAAAACACCGATCACGCGGCCGATGGCCAGCAGTACATCGTTGATCTTTGTCAGTGCACCGAAAATATTTTGCAAAGCGTTCAGTGGCAGCCTCCTCCGGGCGTGGTCACTATGTTATTGCCGTATTTTTTGTAAGCGTGCTACAAACTGCAGTGTGATGTAAAGGTACCTGTGCGACCACCAAAGAAAGCCAGCGGGTCGCAAACCTGTGGCGTAGTGACGAGGCTAACTGTGCCAAGAATGATCACGTGATCTCCGCCATCGTAGAGTGCGTGTTGTTCACAGTCGAAACGTACCAGACAATCATCCAGTATGGGCACGCCATGTTTGTTGTAATCAAGCTCCAGTTCGTGCAGCTTTGTCGGGTTTCTGGCGACTTCCATGCACAGGTTCTCCTGGCGTGCATTCAAGACATGAATGGCATAGTGAGATGTCTGTGCAAATGTTCTGTAGCGTGAAGATTTTCTATCGAGAGACCAAAGCACCATTGGTGGCGACAGAGATACCGAAGAAAAACTATTGGCAGTGATCGCTGCCGGTCCATCCTGTGCCTGCGCAGTAACAATGGTGACGCCGGTGCCGAACATACCAAGTGCATCACGCATTTGCCTTTGGTTGGAGGTGTCTGGTATGAAGCTGTCGTCAAGACGCTCCGCTGCCATACCCATTACGCGACCTCCTGTCCCAGTGCGGCTTCGTAGAGTTCAAACCAGCTTTGGCGGTCGAGCTGTACTTTCAGTGCATCACTGATGGCTGCAATGCGTGATAGGTTGTTAGTGCCGAGTACCGGCAGAATGTTCGCAGGGTGATACAGCAGAAATGCAATGGCAACTGCCGCGCGGTCTACGCCGGTCGCTGCGGCTATACTATCCAGCCGCTGTGCGGTTGTATCTGACGAAGACATCAAACTGCCTCCACCCAGTGGCGACCATGCCATAAGCGGATGATCGTGTTGCTGGTGGAATGCCAGATCACCGTTGGTAAATGGATCGACGTGTGCCAGTGATATTTCTATCTGGTTAGTGGCAAGGGGGGTACTCATGGCAGATTGCAGCAGCTTCCAGTCCCAGGGTCTGAAGTTGGACACGCCGACTGCCCGCACTTTGCCGGACTTGACCAGATCATCCAGCGCGGCTCCGGTTTCTCTGTGATCCATTAACGGGTCAGGCCGATGGATCAGCAGCAGATCAACATGTTCAATACACATATCCTGCAATGACTGATTAACTGATGCTTCAAGGTGGGCACGTGATGTATCGTAATACTTGACCCGTTTGTCCGCGTAGCGACCGATGGGAGCAACGATGTCGCACTTGGTAACGATTTCCATTTGTGATCGAAGTGCAGGGTTCTTTTTAAGTGCTGTGCCGAGAATGGCCTCAGCAGTATAGCCGCCGTATATATCGGCCTGATCAAAAGTGGTGATGCCCTGATCAAGGCAACTTTGAATTTTAGCCTCGACATGGCTGGCTGAAGTGTCAGTGTCGTCACCGACGCGCCACATACCATAGATGAGCTGACTGAATTCGATATCAGTAGTGAGCTTTATTCTTTTCATTATCGTCGTTCGCCGCTGGCAAGTGGGGTGGCGGGGGAGGTGTCGGGCACACGTCCGTAGGCATGTGGAAGTGAACAGTTATTCAGGTGAGGCAGCACTTTTGAGCCGAAATGTTGTGCTTCTTCTATGTGCGGGTAGCCAGAGAAAATAAACGATCGGATACCCATTTTCTGGTACTCGTGAAGGCGCTCTATTACCTGTTCAGCAGAACCGACCAGAGCCGCGCCGCAACCCGAGCGTGCGCGCCCGACGCCGGTCCATAACAACGGTTCGACAAAGCCGTCGTCCGCCGCCAGTTCACGATTCTTTGCCTGATGACTTACTCCTAATGACGTGGAGTCGAGTGCACGTTCGCGAATGGCGCGACCTTTTTCATCATCGAGCCTGGAAACTATGTACTCCGCATATTCGCGTGCCTCGGCTTCGGTGTCACGAACGATCATGTGGACGCGTAAACCGTAGTCGAGTGTCCGGTTATAACGTTCTGCTACTTCATTGACGGCTTTCATCCGGCCGGCGAGTTCTTCTTTTTTCTCGGGCCACATCAGGTAAACATCACAGTGCTGTCCGCATAGCTCCAGTGCCGGTGGTGAGTATCCGCCGAAATATAGCAATGGCCCGCCGGTTTGATAGGGACGGGCGGGGTCGGTGGTCAGATCGCTGAACTGATAGACCTCGCCCTGATAATTGATTTCATCCTGAGTCCACGCCTGTTTGAGAATTTCGACCACTTCACGCGAACGCTGATAACGAAACTGACTGTCCGCTTTTTCACCTGGAAAGTCTGACGAAATGATATTGACGGTAAGCCGGCCTTCGAGCATGTGATCGAGTGTTGCAATGGTGCGTGCCAGCATGATCGGCTGCATCTCACCGCAACGGACAGCGGCGAGCAAATTAATGGTCGAGGTGATCGGAGCGCAGCCGGCGACAAAACTCAATGTGTCCTGACCGACCTGATACGACGAAGGACACAAAATATTCTGAAAACCCTGGGCTTCGGCAACTTTGACAATATCCGAACAGTGCTGCCAGGAAGATCTCAGCGTGCCGTCGGGCACACCGAGAAACTGATAGTCGTCAGAACAGAGAGCAGAAAACCAAGACACTTCAGCAGCATCGAGATCGGCAGAGGTAATCGGGACAACAGACATGGCAGGCCTGGGTGGGAATATGGGTTAAATTTATCACTCGATCACGGGTAAAGCAATGGTGTATCAATTTTTGATGGCGTTTTGCGCAGCGATGTAGCAAACTCATCTCAAACACTAGGCGGCAGCGTGTTTGATCCGGGTATTCGCTTTGATTAATCAGCGCGGGTTTTCAAGAGTCTGGCAGCGTGTCAGTTGATCCGAGTGGCCATAACGCTGAATAAAGCATGAGCGCTGCGCACAATCCTTAACCTTGTTCAGAGGCACTTTGGTACCACAGTTACTTCAATCTGACGGGCGCACATCCTCGACACTGATTCCGCTTTATTTGCAGATAAGTGAATCAATCAGTCGTGAGATTGCTGCCGGTCGTTTTAATGAGGGGGACAGGCTGCCTCCGGAACGCGAACTGGCTCGACAATTCAATACCACCGTGCGTACCTTGCGCAAGGCGCTGGCAGCACTGCAGCAGCAGGGCATGATTGAAAGTGTGCATGGCTCGGGTAATTATGTAAGAGCCAATGATCAGGCGCGCAGCATCTATTCCATGTTCCGTCTCGAGTTGCCACAGGGCGGTGGCTTGCCGACCGCAACTGTTATTGACATTAAAGAACTCAAAAAAGCGTCGTCGCTGCCATCCTTTGGTCAGTCTGATCGAGCTACCCGGGTCAGGCGACTTCGCTGTCTGGATAAAATAGAAGTGGCGGTAGAAGAAATCTGGCTGGATAAAAAAGCCGGTAGCATTCAACCTGCCGAGCTGGGTGATTCGCTTTATCGGTATTACCAGATGCGCCTGGGGTTCTGGATAACAAAAGCTGAAGACCGGGTGTCGGTTGCAACCTTACCGGGGTGGGCTCCGTCGGATTTGCTGGATAAAAACAGCGTAGCATGCGGTTTTGTGGAAAGACTGAGCTGGGCACAGGGCAAGCAGCCGGTGGAATACTCCAGAACCTGGTTCAATCCTCAAAAGGCGCGCTATGTGCAGCGTCTGAAGTAGACGATTTTTCAGGTAGCTGCATTTTTCGGGTAACCCTTTTACTACAGAACACGAAGACATCTATGGCAAACACGATTCACTACGGCATTATCGGCTGCGGCATGATGGGGCAGGAACACCTGCGTAATATCGCATTGCAGGCGGACACCAGCGTATCGGTAATATTCGAGCCGGATCAGCAAATGGCGGATAGCGCAGTAGAGTTTGCGCCGCAGGCGGAGTTTGTTAACAGTATCGAAGCGTTATTGAATTTCACGCCACTCGATTGTGTGGTTATCGCCAGTCCGAACTTCCGCCATAGAGAACAATTGGAGATGTTCGCTGGTCGCAAACTGCCGGTGCTGGTTGAAAAGCCGTTGTTTACCAGCCCCGATGATATCGCCAGTATCAATCAATTTATAACGTCTTACCAGGCGCCCGTATGGGTGGCGATGGAGTATCGCTATATGCCCCCGGTTGCCATGTTTCTGGAAGAAGTCGAGCAGGCGACCGGTGGCATTAATATGCTTACGATCAGAGAGCATCGCTTTCCGTTTTTAAAGAAAGTAGGCGACTGGAACCGTTTTAATCATCAAACTGGTGGTACCTTCGTTGAAAAGTGCTGCCATTTTTTCGATCTGATGCGGCTTACACTTAAAGCAGAGCCGGTCCGCGTTATGGCCTCGGGTGCCCAGGATGTCAATCATCTCGAAGAAAACTATGAAGGGGTCAGCCCCGACATTTTCGACAATGGCTATGTCATCGTCGACTTTGACAGCGGTGCCAGGGCAATGCTTGAGCTTTGCATGTTTGCTGAAGGCTCACGATGGCAGGAAGAAATCAGCGCGGTGGGCAGAAGCGGCAGAATTGAAACACGGGTGCCGGGTCCCGGGCGCTTCTGGGATGCGAGTGCCGGACCGGAGCCGGTACCAGAGGTAGTGGTGAGTCCCCGCTCACCGATGGGGCCACTCGTGAAAGAAGTCCCGGTTGATCCCGAGATACTGGCGGCAGGTGATCATCATGGCTCCACCTACTATCAGCACCGCAAATTTTTACAGGTGGTGCGTGGTGAGACATCGGATGTTGAAGTCAGTCTGCACGATGGAAAAATGGCAGTGTTGATGGGGATGGCAGCACAGCGTTCAATGGTTGAAAACAGGGCCGTCGAACTGGCTGAATTTTTATAGCGCCGGGTGTCTCCCGCTTTATCGCGCTGCCGCGCTCAGGCTAAGGTGTGGTGAATGTTGACTGCGAACGTGTTGCCGGGCGCGTATTATTCAGCGCGCCGGGTTTTAACGCAGCACCGTGTCAACGCCCTGCTAGGCAAAAAGGGCGGGCGACGATTCGAAGGCCGATACCTGCTGCATCATGTCTTCAAAGTCCGGGTTGGCGTTCTCCAGTGTTTTTCCATCGCTGCTTTTGACAGGGGAGGCAAGTACCACTGAAGCGTGGTCAACGCCTTTTTCCTTGTCGATATAGTACTCACTAAAATTTCCCGGCACGCATATGTTCTGCAAGCGCTTGATTCCATCAATGCTGGCGCTTTTGTCTGCATAGGAGTGGGCAGCGAAAACCCGCATCGTAAACGGATTATGTTGCTTGTACCCGGCCAGAAGTTTATCCGTTTCGGCAATAAGCATGGCCAGCTCCCGAACGCCATCTTTGTCCATGCGGCTGTAGCGATACGGGTTCTCTCCGATCAGCGTCTGATCATCAAATCTGTCCAGCACATCGGTCAGGAATGTTCGCGAAGCACGTTCGATGAACTCACCGACAAGACCGGCCGGACCCCCGGCGATGTCCAGTGCGGCAGAGAACAAATAGAGCTGTCCGGTGACCTTAGGATTTTTGCAGGCGTTGTAAAAGCTCAGCGTACCTCCGGTGGAAAGGCCGCCGATTGACACGGTGTTGGCGTTTTCGGCGGCGGAGTCAACAGCAAAGCTAACGTTCTCTTTCCATTCGGCGAGCGCCACTGATTCCATGCCATCGGGTTGTTTCAGCCCGTGGCACTGTAACAGCGGCAGATACACATCGTATCCAAGATGTTCATAAAAATGCCTGCCGATGGCCTGCATGAAGTACGGAGAATCGGTCAGTCCATGAACCAGCACAATGGCTTTGGATGAGCCACCGTTGTGGCGGAGAATCGCTGGTGCGCAACCGTCGCGTATTGCATCGGCAGAAAAGTAACTGAATTTCTGATAGTACTCAGGCCAATCGATTTGTCCTTTCATTAATAGTCCCTTCGTTGCAAATTACTTTTGGTTATGGAAGTTGCACTGTGCCGTAAGTCTATCGATGAATACAAGCGCTTGTCACGGTAATGCTCATCGATCTGTTAGTTCAATAATTACATTGGATTAGCGCTTGTTTTTGACGAATGCCCCGCGGGAATCTGTCTGTCCAATGCTGCTGCCGGCCTGGGCTGCCTTTATTCCGATAACCGTGCGATCTCTCGGGAGGCTACTATAATTTTCAGTCGACAACTGAACTGAAAAGGCTGCTGCAGTCGACACGCTGAGCCGCCCCGCGTTCGGTTCAAAGCGTCTGTGGCAAAACCGGAACTCAACCACATGAAAATATCCTGTCTTGTACTTTCAGTGATGCTATTTCTGCCATTAGCCCTTTCTGCTCAACAGGATAGCGAGTGTATCGATACAGATGGCGACGGCTGGGGCTGGAATGAAACACTCAAGCAAAGCTGTATACCCTCCGGTGCCTCCAACCCGCCCACGAAAGACCCGGTGGGTGTGAAGGTGAGCTGGCCTGCCAATCCGGCAGAGGAAATGATCGAAGGTTACGTAGTGAAGCTATTGGTAAACAATGTAGTGGCGGCGCAGGAAAATACCGACGGTACCAGCCTCAGCTTTCAATTCGACGTTATACAGGCCACGTTCCTTGATGAGATTTGCGTTCAGATAGCCGCCTTTAGAAAAGACGAAACTTCACCCTATTCAGGCAAAAACTGCATAGTTGTGCCTGAAAAATTACTGCCTTCAATGTCGATTCCAGGATTGCCGGCAATGGTTTGGTTTTACGAAGGGTAAAGTTTGTTTATGCGCAAGCTTATTGTTAGCTGGAATTGTGTAATTTTGTGAATTAATTGTGTGTCAGGTGCTGTTAGCCTGTATTCGGCTTAAAAAAACAGTACTTTCCTGCGGCTAGATGCACTGGACCTCCAGGTTCGCTTGCAGCAACAGCTTTTTCTCTCGGACAATGGTGAGTTCGCTTGCCGTTTTCAGATACTCTTTTTGAGTTTCACTTAAACCGGACTGACCATGAGCAGGTATTTGTTCGCCTGTCTGTAGCAAGCGTGAAGACAGGTTTTCCAGTTTTTGCTCAAGCGTAACGGTTGTTGCATTTGTCTGTGCAATTTTATGGCGAATCTCTTCAATAGCACCGGTATCTAAGGTGCTGTTTGAAAATCCTTTTTTGTTCATGGTAACTGCCTGGTGACGCTCTGCATAGATTGATACCTGCAGTCAGCATGCGCAGGAATTCCGGTTGTTAAGCGGATGATGATTAGTAATTCGGGCATATGCAAATTCAGTGGTTTAATGGCAACGTTATGTCAAAGCCAAACTAATCGGTGCTATGAGAAAAACCAAACAGTGTATTTGATTTTGTGTTGATTTGAACCATAAGAAAACGGGATAGAGTATGTTGTGTTACGTATACAATCCATGTTTTGGATTCGGCACAGTATGATAAAATTTGATCGTACTTTTCACTGCACGTATCCGATATTGACTGATCTGACAACATTAGTATTATTTCCGACATGAATACCATGATTCTTGTGGTTGATGGCACCTTCGACACCGGTCTATCTTCAGTCTTGGATACTCTGGGCCTGGCAAATGAACTGGCGCCACAGTTCGGTGAGCAACCCCCTTTTAATATCCAGATGTGCAGTGTCAAAGACGACGCCTTTACCGATCATGGTTTAAGAATTCCCACGGTAAAACCTGAAGCGATACCCGAACTCGTTATTGTGCCGGCGTTAGGGTGTAAAACTCCGCCGTTGCTGGAACAGGCGTTGCAGCGCAGTGATGTTCAGGAAACATGCGAACGGTTGCGATACTACCAAACCAAAAATGTTCGATTTGCTTCAGCCTGTACTGCCAGCTATGTGCTTGCCGCCAGTGGAGTGATGGATGGCTTGTCTGCTACTACAAGCTGGTGGCTTGCAGAAGATTTTCAGCAACGGTTTCCTGCCATCACGGTTGATAACATTCACATGGTTGTGGAATCCGAGGGTAATGTCACGGCGGGAGCTGCACTTGCTCACGTGGATATGGCGTTGTGGCTGGTGAGGCAACGCAATGCCGAACTGGCCAGGCTCGTGGCGCGCTACCTGCTCATTGACTCAAGACCTTCGCCCACTTTGTCAGCGATGCAATCCTACCTGCAACATGAAGATGAACTGGTAGATCGATTCGAAAGCTGGACGCGTAAGCATTTATCCGATTTCAGCTTGTCAAAAGCAGTCAGTGAAATAGGCACGACTGAAAGAACACTGCAACGGCGCTTACACAAGGCGCTGGGGGTAACGCCGATTAACTTTGTGCAAAACCTGAGAATTGAGCTGGCAGTACACAAGCTTCAAACCACCAGTGAAAGCGTAGATACAATAGCCACATCAGTGGGTTACCAGGATGGCGTGACGCTTCGAATACTCTTAAAGCGAAAGACAGGGCAGGGTATCCGGCAAATCAGACAGAGTATATAGCTGCTGCGTACCGTACCGGAAAGCAACGAATCTATACCTGC
>JAHDHK010000056.1:0-2255 GCA_020631335.1 Chromatiales bacterium | reverse complement strand
GTGGCCTTTGTAGTTACTCTGTATTCAAGCTGACTGGTAACGTGGTACCGGTCAGTGATTTTAGAAAAGCAACAAGCGCTGCTTTATCAGATTCGGATAACCCGAGCGGCTGAATGGCAAAATCCCGATCGGTGTGTCCGGGTTCTCCACCGTCATTGTAGAAGTCGATCACCTCAAGCAAGTTAGCAGCGCTGCCGTCGTGGAAGTAGGGCGCTGTTTTTTCTATTTCCCGAAGCGTCGGGGTGCGGAACTTACCGCGGTCCGAACGTCGGCCGGTGACAGTTTCGCGTCCGAGATGCTGCGCATCACTGGTATCAAAACCGATCGCGTGAAAGTCTTCATCGGTAAAGTTTGCTCCCCGATGACAGCCACCGCAGCGAGCCCGTCCATAGAATAAGCCTTGCCCGATTTGTTCCTGCGTATTGAATGCATTTTGATCAAACCGTGACCCTGCTGAAAACAATGTACGTTCGAATGCGGCTATTGCCGCGGCAAGGTGGGCCGCATCAATGTGGTTATTGTTCAGTTGAAATGCGTCTGAAAATTCCTGTCTGTAACTCTCATCGTTGTTTAGCACAGACAGCGCCTGGTCTGTTGTAAAGTTATGTTCGGCAACATTATTGATGGGTTCGAGAGACTGGGCTTCCAGCGATGATACTCTGCCATCCATAAACTGTTCGCGGGAGAATAGCCTGTTTACGATGGTGGGTGTATTGCGTGTCCCTGAGGCTGCCCCTTCTGCAAGCGGACGACCATCGGTGAATGCCAGATGGGGCTTGTGGCAACTTGCACAACTGATGTTTTGATCTGACGATAGTATCGGGTCTGAAAACAAACGTCTGCCTAGTGCAATTTGCTCATCTGTCGGGGTTCGGGTTCCCTGAGGCAGATGCACCGCAAGGCCGGTTAATTCGTCGGGTATAGTGCGACTCCAAACCGGTGACTGTGGCGATGCCGTCATTATGCGCAGTGCGCTCTCTGTCAGTTCAGCATCATTGCGAATAACATCAGAAATTGTTACCTCATCAATAAGCAGAACAGCTTCACTGGTTTGTCCTTGTCCGTGGGGGCCTATAACTACCAGCGATTCAGCAGCAAACTGGATCGGGTGTTCATGTGAATCAGTAGCAATGCCGTTGAAGTATAACGTCGCCCCTGAGGCGCCGAAGGTCAGCGCAATGTGATTCCACTGATTGACAGCAAGCGCGGGTCCCGAAAGTGATGCGTGTTGTGCATTGTCAAAGCTTACTTGCAGCGTGCCGGTCTGTATCTCAATGTCGATGCCTCCGGCACGCATTAGTGGGTACGATGCTTCTGCCAGCAAAGGTTTTACCCAAAGCGTTAGCGTACCGCCACTGCCTGTGGTTAGTCGTTGCACAGCACTTGCATTTAGCTGGGTTTGAACCGAAGCGCTACCAGGAAAATAGATAGCATTGCCGATAATCCCGTGTATTTGATCACCCGATACCGCCTCGCCGCCGGGCGGGTTTTGCGGGTTTGCACGAAAAGCATCAAACGCTGCCTGAAATGTTTGCACTGCATTGTGATACTCGTACGGGAATTCAGCGCCATTAAACAGTTGCACCTGATGATGTAAGCCGGATACATCCGGTGTGCTGTCTGACGAATAGGCAACCGCCTGTCGGCGATTTTGCCATTTCTCCATGCCTGTGTGCTGTCCTGTCAGTGCCTCTGCCACTTTCTGTCGGTTATGCACTAATTGTTCGTTCATCGGCAGGTATAAAACGTAGCCTGCGTCTTCCTGTTGATGCAAATCGACTTCTACATAACGTTTACTGTGCGACAAAAAGAATGCATATACACCACGCCGTCTGTTAACTGGCAGTATGTTGGTTTGTGCATTGCGAATCGTCGGCGACCACATGGAGTCGTTCAGTGTGACCGGCACCATAAACAGTCGCTGAAAACCGTGCTGACCCAGTGCCTGTCCGTCACTTCGCTGAGCTGCATGGTAGGCAAGAGCGGTTGCACTGCCGTCATGGGAAGATTCGAACACCACTGCGTTGCCTACGTCGATGTCCGGCATTAAATTCGAGCGCGTTGGATTGATAGCGCCGTCCAAGTGACGCAGTGACCAGCCGGTGCGTTGTCCCACCGCAACAACCGCAGTGCGGGCAGGACCGCTGAAAGTGCTGACCATTGGAAAGAACACTTCACTACCGTCGTAGCTTATCCACGGGTATGGTCCGAATAAGTATTCGTCAGGTGGTATGACAGTACCGTCGAAGTCGCGA
>JAHDHK010000055.1 GCA_020631335.1 Chromatiales bacterium | reverse complement strand
CCGGCTTACTGAAAAAGTACCCCTGAATGTATGGGCACTGAAGGGTTTCAAGGTGATCAAGCTGCTCTTCATTTTCCACACCTTCTGCGACGACGCTGTAACCGAGGCCCAGAGAGAGCTCCATAATGGCCTTGACCAGGAGTTTTGATGCGCTGTCGTGAGGCAGGCCTTCAATAAACGATTTGTCTATCTTCAGCGTATCCACTTCAAGCTTATCCAGTACCGATAATGACGAGTAGCCGGTACCGAAATCATCAATGGCAATGCGAACACCGGCTGCACGCAGTTCATGGCAGATACGGCTGTGCTGCTCGGGATCGCGGGTCATACTTTCGGTAATTTCTATTTCCAGACTTTCCGGTGGCAGGTTGAAACGGGAAACCGCCTGCGTTACGCGCGTACCAAACCCCTCACTCACAAAATGACCGCCGGAGATATTAATTGCCATCTGCATTTCGATGCCGGACTTTCTCCAGTCGGAAAGTTGTTCGCAGGCAGTGACCAGCACCCATTCTCCAATTTCGTTTATCATACCGACCCGCTCAGCAGTCGAGATAAAAACGTCTGGTGGAACGATACCTTTTTCCGGATGACGCCAGCGTATAAGTGCTTCCACACCTGCAATACACCGGCTCTGAATGTCGACCTTTGGCTGGTACCACAGTTCAAACTGCTGCTTATCGATGGCCTGTCTCAATGCTGCTTCGAGCTCGACTCTGTCAATGGTTTCGGTGAGCATCTTTTCTTCAAAAAACTGGTAGCCGTGTTTGCCGTTCTGCTTAACCGCATACATAGCAATGTCTGCAGATTTAAGCAGGCTTTCGGCATCGGTACCATCGCTCGGATACATAGCAAGACCAACACTGAGTTTTGGCTGGATTCGATGATTACCGATTTCCAGCACCTTGCCACAGAATTCAAAAAGCTTGGCACACACTGATTCAACTTCCTGCTGATTGTGCACACCGCTAAGCACAACACAAAACTCGTCGCCCCCCAGGCGCGCTGAAATATCGCTCGCCCGCACCGTCCCTTTTATGTGATCTGCAAACAATCGAAGGTAGTTGTCACCGATCTCGTGACCGTATGAATCGTTGACTTCTTTGAAGTCATCGAGATCGATATAGACCAGCGCAAGGTTCTTTTCAAAACGCTGCGCCATCGCTATCTGCACCTTTAGCTGCTCGTGAAAGTTACCTCGATTACTCAGTCCGGTCAGGTCATCAAAGTACGCCATGCGATAAATTTTCTTTTCCGCCGACTTGATCGCAGAGATATCCTGTACCGTGCCCAACAGGACCGGATTTCCTTCTGAATCCACGATGCTTTTGGTGATCTGGTTCATGTCCCGATAATGTTTTCTATCCGAGCCCACCATACGAAATTCTACCGCACACTCACCGGATTCCCCATGGTCAGACGCCAGTACACGCTTCAACCGGCTGATATCTTCTACATGTAACAGCTCCATCCAGTCACTGATTTTGATTTCAAGGCGATCAACCCCCCACATCTGCGCCAGATTATCCGATAGTTTGATACTTTCAGAATGAGTATCCCATTGCCAGTAGCCGATGCGTGCCACTTGCTCGGTGATTTTGATCACAGAGAGGTTGTGCCGCTCGGAGTCCTGTTTCAGCTTAATTTGAATTGCATAGTTCCGGGCTACCTCTTTACCGCAACTAATAAGAAAGCCACAGATAAAAATGTTGAACAACGCAAACTTCAACGCAAACGGATCTGCAACTGCGATCAGTCGGACCTGGGCAGAACAAATGATAATGAGCTGAAAAGCGCACATGATGCGGTGGTCATAGGGCATGGAGCCGATTGAGCCACCGGCCACACCGATCAGTATCAGTACCAGCAATACCTGATAGCCGTGATCCTCCGGAAACAGTAACCAGATGGAGGAACCCCATGCGAACGCCGCTGCAATAGCACCGATATCATAGCGGCGGTGCCACCGTGTGACTTCCTCAGCGTCGAGTCGATCTTTCTGCCTGACAAAGGCTTTGCTGTCCAGCCAACGCGCAAGATAGACGCCGGCAGTGATCAGCATCCACATAGCCAGGATTGTGATGTTGGTTTCGGATACAAATGCGAATGCCAACACAAACGAAGCACTCACAGAGGCGATGCATGAGAGCTTTACGCCGCCATACAACAGCTCATTCTGCTTTGCCCTGAATAATATTGATTCTTGTAGTTTGGAGTGGCCCAATTTTTTTCTCTTCTATTCGAGAAATTGCCGATCCACTCCGTGGCCCGGGGTTCTATGCTCCTTCACAACGATAAGAGCATACTTTTCTAACTTGACAGATTTTTACAATCATGGAAACGGCCGGATCAATGAGCGCTTTAGTGAAGAGCACACAGATACGACACACACGAAAGTATGTGAATTAAAAGTGGTGGCTAGTCGTTATTCGACGCTTGATCGCAGTCACATATCCTGCGAAGCAGCAGGCGCCAATGACAATGCGTAGTAGCGCGCAGGGCGCGCGCTTGTTGCGTGCTCAAGTCAAGTTGAATGCGCACACTCGAACAGGCTCAGGAACATACGCAGAAAAGATGATTATTAAGAATGCTCGTCAACTGCAACAAGATGCAGTTGACTTAGTAACATCCAAAGTCAGGGCCAGGCAGACGGATTCGCGTCAGCTCAGATGGTCCCCGGCAGAAACATGGAACAGCATTAAGAGAAGCGGCTTGTGTTAACTGCCACCGGGCTTTTCTGAAAAATGCTGCTTTTTATCCGGCACATCTTTCCACTCTTCAGCATCTGCCGGCACCTCTCCTATTTCAGTGATATTGGGCCAGATCTCGGCGTACTTGGCGTTTAGCTCAAGCCAGTCCTGAATGCCGTCCACAGTGTCGTCAACGATCGCCTCGACCGGACATTCGGGTTCGCATACACCGCAGTCGATGCACTCATCCGGGTGAATAACCAGCATGTTTTCACCTTCGTAGAAACAGTCCACCGGACACACCTCGACACAGTCCATATGTTTGCATTTGATACAGGATTCTACGACGACATATGTCACGGGCTAGCTCTCGGTAAGGTGGCATCAGCCAAAAGGAAATTGGAAGAAGTATACACCGCCCGACCGCCCGGACGGCACTGCTAATATTAACGAATCCGGTTCATGTCCCGCAACTCGCCTGCCAAACCCGGATGCCTTATCCACAATAGCACCGAGATCCGGAAACCAGCGCTGAAAGCACGGCTATTGGTATACTGCGCTTACCGACAAGCCCGGGCATCACTGATGCGGGTGCGTCAACAATACAGAGGCCCCCTACTTTGGCGGAACATTCAGGTTCGGCGGAACCATCAGGCACCAGTGCACTCTCCCATATCCGGGTGATCGACCTGACCAGAATACTGGCGGGGCCATGGGCCACTCAGACACTGGCCGACCTGGGCGCTGAAGTCATTAAAATCGAAAGACCGTCAGGTGGCGACGACACCCGAGCCTGGGGCCCCCCGTTTCTGGGCGACGACCCGCAGGACGACAGCCAGCTCTCTGCGTATTTCTGCACTGCCAATCGAAATAAAAAATCCGTGGCACTGGATTTTGCAACACCCGAAGGCGCACAACTGTTGCGCCGGCTGGTGGCGGAAAGTGATGTATTTATCGAAAACTTCAAAGTCGGCGGACTGGCCAGGTACGGTCTCGACTATGACTCCCTGCGCCAGATCAACCCGCGGCTGATCTATTGTTCGATTACCGGCTTCGGTCAGAGCGGCCCCTATGCTCAGCGCGCCGGCTACGATTTTATTATTCAGGCGATGAGCGGTTTGATGAGTGTAACCGGCCAGCCGGGCGGTACGCCGGGCGATGAACCCATGAAGATCGGCGTGGCACTCACAGATATCCTGACAGGGCTTTATTCGTGTATCGGTATATTGACCGCACTGACCCACCGCGACACCACCGGCGAGGGACAGCACATTGATATGAGCTTAATGGATGTCTCAGTCGCCGCCATGGCAAACCAGGCGCTGAATTATCTGGTCAGCGGCAATGCCCCCGTGCGAATGGGTAACGCACATCCCAATATTGTGCCCTATCAGGTTTTTCCGACAGCCGACGGACATCTGATCATCGCGGTGGGCAATGACCGCCAGTTTACCGATCTGTGCCGGGTACTGGGAGACAAGACGCTGGCAGCAGACCCGCGTTATCAAAGCAACAAACTGCGTGTAGAACACCGTGAGCCACTGATCACTGCATTAACCTTACTCACCGCACAACAAACCACTTCAGAATGGATCGGGCGGCTCGAACAAGCCAAAGTTCCCTGCGGCCCCATCAATGATATGGATGCTGTGTTTAATGACCCGCAAACCATCGCACGCGGTAGTCGAATTACCCTTGAGGGCGACAATGGCCCGGTGCCGGGCGTTGCCTCTCCGATCAAACTGTCGCAAACGCCACCGAGGTATCACACAGCACCACCGTCACTTGGACAACACACACACTCTGTTTTAACTCAGATCCTTAAGCTCAGTGAACAGGACTGTGAACGCCTGAAACAAGAACAAATATGCAAATTTGACCAGCATGACCCGGCAGACAGCCATGGATAGCGTAACCAGCCAAAATAACAAATCGGGCACCATTGCGGGTATAGACGTCGGTGGAACATTCACCGATCTATTAATCTTCGATGCCAGTGGTCGGGTGGCCTTTGCGAAGTCGCCAACCACTCTGGACAACCAGGCCTTTGGCGTGATGAATGCGCTGTCCGACAGTGGCAAATCACTGCACGATATCGACGTTATCGTCCACGGCACCACCACCACTACAAATGCTGTGCTGGAACGCAAACTCGCACGTACCGGCATGATTACCACCAGAGGCTTCCGCGATATCATAGAGCTGGGTCGACGCACCAGACCCCAGCCGTACGGCATGTTCGGCGAGTTCACTCCGGTGATTCCCCGATCGTTGCGAATCGAAGTCAGCGAAAGACTCGACGCCGATGGCAATGTGCTGACGCCTTTAAACGTCGACGAACTTAAATCCGCCGTGCAATCGCTGATTAACCATGGCTGCGAATCGCTGGTCATCCATTTTTTACACGCATACGCCAACCCGCAGCATGAACTGCAGGCGGCCCGGGTGGCAGCCTCCATCTGGCCTAACGCCTACATTACCACCGGCCACTCACTGCTGTCTGAGTACCGGGAATTCGAGCGCGGGGTGACCGCCAGTGTCAATGCGTCAGTACAGCCAATTCTCGACAACTACCTCGAAAAGCTGCAAAAAGAACTGAAATCATCCGGTTATCAGCGAGACCTGTTGGTAATGAATGGCAACGGGGGCATGGTCTCCGCCGCCAACGTTGCGCGTGAAGCAGCCAAAACCGTGATGTCGGGACCAGCGTCCGGCGTCATGGCAGCGGCCTATACCGGCAGACGCGCAGGTATCGACAAACTGATTACCTATGATATGGGAGGCACCTCTTCCGATGTCGCATTAATACTCGACTCGGTGCCCAGCGTCAGTCACGAACTCGATATCGAATACGC
Organism: Chromatiales bacterium; assembly: GCA_020631335.1. GTDB lineage: Bacteria > Pseudomonadota > Gammaproteobacteria > Granulosicoccales > Granulosicoccaceae. The sequence goes on along the minus strand of JAHDHK010000055.1, from coordinate 20,652 downwards.
GATGCCAATCCATGTGCCGATGGTCGATGTCAGAACCATCGGATCCGGTGGCGGCTCGATCGCATCGGTCAATGATGCCGGCCTGCTGCAGGTAGGGCCCGAGAGTGCCGGTGCTGCCCCCGGACCCATTTGTTATGGAAAAGGAGGTACCCGGGTGACGATTTCAGATGCCAATCTAATGCTGGGCAGACTCAACCCCGACACCTTGTTATCAGTCGACAATCCGGTCTCGCTCGATGCGGTCAGGCAAAGCGTGAAAGAGCAGATCGGCAGTGCGTTAAACCTCGAAACGGACACCGCAGCCGGTGCAGTGCTCACCATTGCCAACAACAAGATGGCCGGTGCGGTACGGATGGTGTCCCTCAGCAGAGGTCACGACCCGAGAGACTTCGTGCTATTTGCGTTTGGTGGTGCCGGCCCGCTTCACGCGGTTGCTATTGCACGCGAACTCGGCATACCCAGGGTACTGGTACCGGCACGACCGGGCATCACCAATGCGCTGGGGTGCGTTGTTGCCGATCTGCGGCACGATTTTGTCAACACCGTTAACAGACCACTGGATAACGTGGATTCCGATTTGATCAGCGGGATTCTGCAAAGGCAATCGGCACAAGGACGCAAGCTTATCGATGCCGAGGTGATCGACATTGAATCCGTTGAATATCGCTACTCGGCTGACATGCAGTTTATCGGGCAAACGCATCTGTTAAACGTGCCGATACCGTCCATCGACACCACTGCCCCGGCATTGCAGCAGCTATTCGAAAAAGCCTACCTGGAAAGGTTTCACGTAGAGTTGTCAGAAATACGCGCCAACCTGGTTAACCTGAATACCACGGTGATCGGTGCAAAAGCGCCGGTTGATCTGGGCTTGTTAATAGACGCCAATCAACAGAAGCGCTCCCTGGATGAAGCCAGAATTCAGTCCAGAGCGGTCTGGTTTGATGGACACTGGCTGGATACCCCTGTCTATCAGCGTGAATTTATACCGCACTCAGCAACACTCATCGGCCCGGCTATCATTGAGCAAATGGATACCACCATAGTGATCGAACCGGACTGCCGCGCAACCAGCGATACAGACGGCAATCTGCTGATCGAGGTGAACTGAACATGAGTACAGCAATCGCAGATGACCCGATAACACTGGCAGTGATTCAATCCAGTCTGCAGCAGGTCTGTGATGAAATGGATCTCAGCTTTTCACGTGCCGCCTTTTCCCCGATTATTGCCGAGGCGAATGACAGATCAGATGGCATCTACGCGGCAGATAACGGTGAACTGATCGCACAGGGAGCACTCGGCCTGCCGGTATTCGTCGGCACCATGCAGTTCTCTACACGAGTGCTTATTGAAATGATCGCCAGTGGAGCCGTCGCCGCACCACAACCCGGTGATATCTACATTGTTAATGACCCCTACCTCGGCGGCACTCATCTAATGGATGTTCGCTTTGCCATGCCCTACTACGTTGATGGCGAAATTTTCTGCTGGTTATCTAATACCGGCCACTGGCCGGATATCGGTGGCGCTGTACCAGGCGGTTTTTCAGCGAACGCCACAGCCGTAGAACAGGAAGGGCTTCGAATCCCACCGGTGAAACTGTTTAAACGCGGTGTACTGGACAGTGAAATCTATTCGATCATCTGTTCAAACGTGCGTGTTGCAGATCAGAGAATCGGGGATGTCAAAGCTCAGTCCGCCGCTTTGCTGGTTGGACAGGAAAGACTCGATCAACTGGTTGAACGCTATGGTGCGGCCGGACTGAAAGCCGCTATTGAAGAGTTACGGCGGCGAGCATCAACGCAAATGCGCCACCGAATAGAAGAAATTGATGACGGTACCTACAGTGGTTCTGCAATTGTTGATTCGGACGGTGTGGTCGACGAACCTCTGACCATTCAGGTGAATATCTGCAAACGACAAGGCGAGCTGCATATCGATTTTGATGGCACAAGCGCCCCCTGCGCAGGCCCGATGAATTCTGTTCTGGCAACTACCCAGTCATCCGTTTATCTGGCAATGCGCCACATATTTCCCGATGTACCGATCAATGCCGGTGCTTTTGAACCACTGCACATCAAAGACCCCGAAGGTACGTTTCTCTATGCAAAGTACCCAAGACCGGTGTCGGGCTGTGCAGCGGAGGTATCGCAGAGAATTGCCGAGGCGGTGTTTGCCGCTCTGGTACCGGCACTGCCTCACAGAGTCAGCGCAGCACCTGCCGGCACCAGCGGCAACTTCGCGCTGGGTGGTTTCGACCCTGAACGCGAACGTTCTTTTGTTATGTATCAGCTCTCCGGCGGTGGCTATGGCGGCAATCACGACCACGACGGACTCACCAATGGTTGTTCCACAATCGGAATATCCAAATCACCGCCGGTTGAAGTCATGGAACAGTATTTCCCGGTACTTTACCGAGAGTACTCGTTGCGCGAAGGTTCTGGTGGTGCCGGCGAGTATCGTGGTGGTTTCGGCATTAAGTACAGCATTGAACTGCGACGAGGTGAGGCCACAGCGTCTTTTGTGATGGACCATGGCAGAGTCGGACCACAGGGTGTACTGGGCGGTATGGATGGTATGCCTAATACCGTCACTGTCTGGCGTGACGGTGAAGCTTACATCCCCCGGCATTTGTCTAAAGACCAGGGCATCAGTATTAAAGCCGGAGACAGAGTAGAAGTATGTACTCCGGGTGGTGGCGGGTTTGGCAATCCGGCAGACCGGCCGTTATCAAAAATACAATCAGACCTGGAAAACAGTTATTACACCGAACAGCAGATAAAAGACAGCTATGGTGTTGATCTCCCCTGATCTTCAGCAAAGATTTTTAATGCATGATCGGTTTTTTCCGCTTCAGCGGGTCGAGTTGTCGTACCCATCTGCCACTGTGCAAATGAAGCGACAAACAATCACGACCCGCGAACACGTAAGCGATTAACTTTAAAACGGCTTGCTAAAAGATCGCCGGCTCGTCTACCGGCCGGCCGTGGCTGGTTTCGAGAAAGTCAAAATCACAACCACTGTCTGCCTGCAGTATGTGCTGCGAATACATCCAGCCGTAACCGCGCTCATAGCGGGTCTGCGGTTGCTGCCACAGTGCCTTTCGCGCGTCGAGTTCGGCCGCCTCTACTTTTAAATCTATGGTTCGAGCATTGACGTCGAGCGAGATGATATCACCGGTTTTTACCAGCCCCAACGGACCACCGACATAGGATTCCGGTGCCACATGCAGTATGCACGCGCCGTAGCTCGTACCGCTCATGCGCGCATCAGAAATCCGGACCATATCCCGAACCCCCTGCTTTAACAGCTTTTGCGGGATCGGCAACATGCCCCACTCCGGCATGCCCGGCCCTCCTTTCGGGCCGGCGTTTCTTAACACCAGCACCGTGTCGGCTGTTACATCGAGATCGGGATCGTCAATTTGATCTTTCATGTCCTGATAGGAATCAAACACCAGTGCCGGCCCTTCGTGCTTTAAAAAACGCGCTTCACAGGCGGAGGGTTTGATTACACATCCATCCGGTGCAAGTGATCCTTTTAATACCGCCAGCGCACCTTCATCATAAATAGCATTATCTGTGGTTCGAATCACATCGTCGTTATAGACGGCAGCCTTCGCAATGACGTCTCCAATCGTTTTACCACTGACAGTGACACAGTCTTTGTGTAATTCGCCTTCTATGCGAGACAACATGCCCGGCAGTCCACCGGCATAGAAGAAATCTTCCATCAGGTAAGTGTCTCCGCTTGGCCTGACGTTAGCGATTACCGGCACTTTACGACTGGCGGCTTCAAAGTCGTCGAGACTCAGATCAACACCGCTGCGTCGTGCCATCGCGATAAGATGGATAATTGCGTTGGTTGAACACCCCATCGCCATCGCCGCAGCCACACCGTTTTCATAAGCTTTGCGGTTAAGAATGTCAGCGGGTTTAACATCGTCCCACACCATTTCGACGATACGTCGCCCAGATGCACTGCACATACGAATGTGATTGGAATCCGGGGCAGGAATGGAACTGGCGCCGTTCAGGCACATGCCGATACTGTCAGCAATAGACATCATGGTGGCGGCCGTTCCCATGGTCATACAGGTTCCGTAAGAACGGGCAATCCCGCCCATCACTTCATTCCAGTCTTCACGTTCAATCACCCCTGCACGCAGGTCGTCCCAGTACTTCCAGGAATCCGACCCCGAACCCAGTGTCTTGCCGCGCCAGTGACCTCGCAGCATCGGCCCTGCAGGGACATAGATAGCGGGTATGTTCATGCTGATAGCGCCCATCAGCAGTGCCGGAGTGGTTTTATCACACCCCCCCATCAGCACAGCGCCATCCACCGGATGACTGCGCAATAGCTCCTCACATTCCATTGCCAGAAAGTTCCGGTATAACATGGTCGATGGCTTAACGATAGGTTCGGACAGGGAAATTGCCGGCAACTCGATCGGCATCCCGCCGGCTTGCAGCACGCCTCGTTTGATATCGTCGACGCGGTGTTTGAAGTGAGAGTGACACTGATTGATGTCCGACCAGGTGTTCACGATCGCTATCAGTGGTCGCTTGCCCCAGTCCTCCTCGCTGTAGCCCATCTGCATGAATCGTGAGCGATGAGAAGACGAGCGAAGATCATCTTCCCCCAGCCACCGATAGCTTCTCAGAGATTCCGGTGTCACTTTAGCCATGCCTTTCACCTTTACGAGCCGTTTTAAAAGATGCGCTAATGTTACCCCGACTGCCAGGCGAACGCGAAGATCACAGATTTCGACGGAGGACGCCACAGCCACAGATTTCCGCTACAATTTCACTTTTTGGAGACTCATTGTGAACTGGCTGGTTTATCTATCAGGTGAAATTCATACCGACTGGCGCATGCAAATAGCCAATGGCGCAGAAAAACTGCAACTACCGGTATCTTTTTGCTCAGCGGTTACCGACCATGACGCCAGTGACGCCGCCGGTGACGTGCTCGGCGCTGAAGACAGCAACTACTGGCGTGACCACAAATCATCCAAAGTAAACAGTATTCGCACTAAGACTCTCATCCAGCAATGCGATCTCGCAGTGGTTCGTTTCGGCGATAAATACAAACAATGGAATGCCGCTTTCGATGCAGGCCAGCTTGCAGCACTCGGCACGCCATACATCACACTGCATGACGACAGTATTATTCACCCGCTGAAAGAAGTGGATGCGGCCGCCATGGCATGGGCGACCACTCCGGAGCAGGTGGTGGAAATCCTGCGATACGTCACTACGGCATAACACTGAGTTGGCATTGACTGGCGCTGAATAAATCGCGTGCACCTCTACCTCAGACACGTCTGTGCAAATGATGCGCCTTTGCTGCAATACTGGGATAAAAAGCCACACGTCAGTGCGGCTACTAACACCACAGCATTTTATGATGACTGGGCCGGCGCAATAGAAGATGCTCCTGCATGGCGAGAGCTGTTTATTGCTATCATCGACAACCGGCCGATTGGATTTTTACAGATTATCGACCCCGGGTGTGAGCCCACCGGATATTGGTCTGCTACCGATCAATTGATGCAACACAGCAGGCAAGGCACACCCGAAACACAAAAACTTAGAGCGCTTGATATCTGGATCGGAGAAGAGAGTGATTTAAATTGCGGCTACGGCACGACAATGATGCATCTCGCACATCGACACTGCTTTGCCCGTCCCGATGTCAGCGCCATCGTAATCGACCCACTGGCTGGCAACGTCAAAGCCATTCGGTTCTACAAAAGACTCGGTTATCAGTATGCGGAGTCGCGAGTACTTGCAGATGATCACTGCGAAGTGTATCGCCTGGACAAAGAAACCTTTACCGCTGCAACAGGCGTCTATACTGCACCCACTGGCGAGCCACAATAACTGGCGAGCCAAATAGGCTGTAGTCGCTAAGTACGCTGCTCTGCAAGCCGCTGCAGAATATTCAGTCCCTGCATATCCAGAAAATGCAGCACGTCGATAAAAATCCAGTTCTCGGCCAGTTTGTCCCCGTCACGTCGATAGATATCCACCACACGCATATCGGCGCGCGGTCCCTTTGGCAACCCCATGTACCCGCCTAACGGGGTGAGCGACAGATTCGGCCAGCCGAAAAAGCCGCCGTAGTGCCCCTCAGCCAGCCGGGCTACATGGCCGTTAAATTCCCTCGAGCCCAGATGTCTGCGAAAAGGTTGCTGATGTTGTTCTATGTATCGGTCAATAGTGTAGGTAGCACCGATTCCATCAGGCCCCCACCACAGCATATCATCGTGCCAGCAACGAGCGAGTTCCTGTTGCGGGGTCGCATCTCTTGGCTGGGTAATCTCATCAGCGTTTGAATTTGCCGCGATATCGCCAATCATTCGATTGATCAGTGCAAGTGTTTTTTCGCCCTCTTCATTATTTGACGATTCATACAGCAGGCCATCGTGGGTGGCCGGTCCGGGCTGCACCATATGCACCCCTGTTTGAGGCGGCAATGGTTGCAATCCCGCCTGGTGCATCAGATGAATCAAATCAAAAAACATTGCCGTTTCAACAATACGATCGTCAACCACACGGTTAAACTCAGCATATCGAAGCATGGCGATTTTCCGGGTTGCCGGAATATGCAGAAAGTCCTGATCAAATAAGCCCATCAGGTGCCCCATAGACACTACCCAGACACCGGGTTCACCTTCAAGAGAGTTATGGTTAGCAAAAAAAACATCAGGTCGGCGCCGCAGATGGCCAAATGATTCCAGCAGCGGGCGCCAAAAGGTTTTTGCTACCGCTTGCGTTCCATACAATTCATGGAACGGATGCATTCCCCGCCAGCACCAGTCTTTTTCAACAAAGCGGTCGAACACAGATTCAACCGCCCCGGGGGTAGTTTTATCCAGTGCGAGAAAATAATTTCGTACGACCTGCTTTGCGCTGTCGATATTCAAAAAATCACGACTCTTTCGATATCAGTTGATCGAGAACGTTCGTTTCAAATTTATATAACTGCCCCGAATCGTCGGCAGCAATAATCGGATACTTGCGATTATTCGGCTTAAAACCAGTCAGCTTGAAGCGACGCCCATTGACTGAAAACTCTTTATGGTAATCTTTAGCCGTCAAGTCAAACAAAGGGGCTAGCGCACCAAATTCAATGCGCGCTTCATCTTCAACATCAGCGGTCAGCGGCACTTCAAGTGACAGGGTTAGATCGAGTTTATGAGAATTGTATTTGCACTTGCTGTTACTCAGCCGCAGCCCATGCTGCTCTGCAAACTTTCTTAACAGACCGGTGACATGCTGATGTACATCGAGAACCGACTGATCGTTAAACCGTTTTATGGTTTGATTGACTTGCTGATCGGTGGGTTCATGTTGATCGCTTTTACTGTTCATTTGTGATTTGGCCCTGATAGTAAGTTGCCCGAACGTTTCTTTCTTACGCCCTCTGATCCACACCCTGGACCAGTCACGTCCCGGACGTTTATGGTAGCTGCGAAACACCTCGCCTGTCTGCCTGTGCACCAGCACCCAACGGGCATCAGGCTGCACCACCGAGTTATCATAACAGGCAACCGGCCGTGCGCCGATTTCTCTGCAGATTGCCTTCCAGCGGCTGTCGTGTCCACAGTTTTCGCCGTGTCGCTCAAACGCCAGAGCGTGCGCAATTTCATGCAGAATAGTATCTGTCACCTCTTCCGCTGAATTTAATTCACAGAGCTTTCGGCTGATGCTGATATGCTTTTTTGAAATATTGCATACACCGAATCTTTTCACTGCGGAGTCGAGACTCACAGTCCAGTCGGTTAATCCGTGCTGCTCCACCGATCGCTGAAGCCGGGTAAGCGCCGTGGCGGGGTTCACGGGTTTGGCCAGCGGTAAAAGCGCATAAAAATACTCATCGCAAGCCGTCCTCGCCGAGTGCTTCCTGATGGCGCAAACCACCTACCCGCGGCAGAGGCCGACCAGAATCAGTCACTGCTACGGCGACCAGTATCTCATCGGCACGCGGTGCATCGGCAATTGTGATTTCCATGCCATCGAAGTGGCTTCTCACGTAAGCAGCATCTTTATGACCTAAGGGTACATCGAGGGTCTGTCCGCAGCGTCCCATCTTTTTATTGGACGGCACCAGTGCCGCACCCTTTTTAACCGTCTTGCGCAAAGGCGCCCCCAGTTTAGGGTGCAGAATTGCAGCCGCGTGTTCCAGTTCTCCGTTACTGCCAACCATGGCTGCCTTCCCGTAACTTTCACATGCAGACGGGTTAACGCCAAGCGCTGCCACCGCTTTGGTGCCCAGCAGTCCGCCAAGTTTTTCACCGATGGCAATCAGCTCTTCAAGGTTATCCTCAAACACTCCGGCAAACGGGTTTTTGATGACTGCTGCAGCGATAGCACGGCGAGTCGGCGGTGATATCGACTGATTCATTTCAACGTGAGTATCTTCCACGCTGGTGACTATTTTTCTTATCTGCATATCTGCGGGTTCTTAGTCGTTTGTCACTGATGCGCTGAGCGCCGTTATCGTAGTCCATCCTTACCGACAACATCTGCCGCATTCAGCCCACCGGCGCGATTATGGACACGCGCTCCGGTAGACATCACGAGTGCGACAATCATTTCATTGGCACGTGGCGCATCATTGACCCCCACCTCCATTGCATCGAAATGCGAACGCACATACGAGGCATTGGTATGAGTCAGCGGGATATCCAGCCGGGTACCCGGCGCACCCACTTTTTTCGTCGAAGGTACAATTGCCATACTGGCCTCAATAGACTCACGCATAGAGTACCCACCCGGCACATGCCACAACGCACCGTGTTCCATCTCTCCGGCCTCACCTACTATTGCACCTTTACCATAGCCTTCAATCCGTGTTGAGTCTCCGCCCAGCGCCGCAATCAGCTTGTCGGCCATTTCCACACCCAATGGCTTCAGGTCATCCATAAACCCCTCGATATTTTCGACATAACGACCTGCATAGGGGTTTTCGATCACCGCCAGGCAGGAGGCTTTACACAATGGTGTATCAGCAACCGGACCGCCTTCATGCCAGATTTCTTCAACTGAGATGATCATTTTGCGTAGTTTGATGTCAGGCATATTCAGGCTCCTGGATTATTGTTGACGGTTTCAGCTCACTTAGCTGATCCGGTGTAATCACCCGGCTGCAGCCGTGTAAATGTAAATAGGCTGCATGGATTAACTGATGTTCGTGCAATTGTGTTGCTCGAGCAGCACCGTTATTCAGTGCCTGTGCAACCTCACTGCAGCTCAACTGACCAACATCCACCGTAACGAGTGTTTGACCCAGGTCTGATGACGGGTCTGCTTCGCATGCAGGCACTCGCCGTATTTTATGACTGCCGGGCAGGTCAACCGTATTAGCGATCAGTGTTGCTGCCGTATCTGCTACTGCCGCTGATGAAGCCAGTACCGTCACCGAATCGGCAATACCGGTGCTCAGGCTTCGACCATGTCGGCCACTGGTGGCCACACCATTAATCCCATCGCCGCTGCGAACAGACACCGTGGCATCAATCGAAGCTGCGGTGGGATCTGTGACTATTCCCACCTGATATTCACGACCGTGCGCCAGATGGATGGCGATGTCGCCGCCATTGTTAACGCACACCCGCTGAGGTTCGGCAGCGCAGATCATTGCAGAAAGCACTTCGTCTGCAACACTGCCGGCAACCGCTATCATTGGCGTCATCATTACCCGCTTGCTCGCAGCTTTGGTTGATAAAGCGCACTCGACCCTTTTCGCTGCATACACCATTCTTTTGGCCACGACGCCTTCGGGCATTACTTTTAAGCTGTGTACCGCAGACTTCAATAACCCCAGCTCGTTTACCAGTTCCTGCAACACGGGTTGGAAACACTCAACCGCTGCATCATACGCTGTGGTGCAGTCACCTGGAGCCCCGTCAGCTTCAATGATCAGGTCGATCGGCCCATGTTGCAGGTGCAGACGTTTGCCATTGTTAATCCAGTAAGCTTTGGCTGCATTCATTTGCGCTTGTTGAACCAGGCATAATGGTGCTGATCGAGCGGCCAGGGATTGTCGACAGAGTTCTGCAGGTGTTCGCGACCGGCAATGTCATGGTCATTCTGCGAGCCGATCTTACCGCTCATTACCTCTTCCACTGCGGTGATGAAATCGGTGTGACCACCGAGCATAGTCACTGCGCCGCATGGTGAACTCTACCGGGGCCACCAGTGCAGGCGTTGGTACATATCCGAATGAATTCTGCGGCATTTGCTGCACATCAACCATTAGCGTAATACCACCACCCGGCCACACATAAGCCGGCACACCACCACAGGTAACCCGTGTTAACGCACGCTTGACAGAACGGGTGAGGTGAACCGGATTCTGTGTCACACCGGCACGCAGCGATCCTCCCGCCCCGCCCATAAACAGCACTGAACACAGTGCAGGTTCGCAGTTTTCAGCAATTCTTTCTACGGACTGCTGCAATGTTACCGGCAACGGTTGTTGTATCGGCTGCAGGTCTTCATCTAGTACATAATAGGCATATTGTTCGCCGGTGGTAGATACCATCAGCATGGTTTGACCTGCCACTGCGTGCTTGCGGTTAAAAGGCCCGAGAATCGACAGCGGATCATCGATGTTGGTTCCGCCCCAGCCGGTGCCAGGTTCAGCCACCTGAAAATACCTGCCTGGAGTGGACTTCCGCCCCAGTACCTTAATACCGGTAGGCTGCCAGTCGATCACTTTACCCGCCTGATGCTCAGACACTACGCCGGTGATATGATCGTCCACCACAACCACTTCATCTACCAGGCCCTGCCATTGAGAGGCGAACATGCCGATCGTCGCCGACCCGCAGCCCACCCGCATTTTCTCTTCTTTTACCCCGTCGATTACCGGCGCTTCACCGCTTTGAACAACGACAGACAGACCGTCATCAATGCTCAGCTCAACAGCTTCACGATTGCAAAGCTTCATCATCGAGTCGCAGGTGACTCTACCCTGCTTTTTTGAACCACCGGTTAGATGATTCACCCCGCCCAGTGACAACATTTGCGAACCGTATTCACCGGTAGTCACATGGCCGATTATCTCGCCCTGGGCACGCACCGCCTGTTGTTCTGCACCGACGTGGCGGTCAGTGTCTATTTTTACTTTCACACCGCAGTAACTGTATATCCCTTCAGTTACTACCGTCACCATGTCTATACCATCAACCTGCTGTGACACTATAAAGGGGGCAGGTTTGTAGTCTGGATACGTGGTACCGGCACCGATTGCTGTGATAAATGTATTGCCCCCGTTCAGCAGATTACCATCCCACGACGCCAGCTTATCCGGTTCGGCAAAAGGGACCACCCGGCTTCCGTCTTCAAGTGCCATTTCAATAACGCGATGAGGATCAGTACGAACCAGTGTGCCGTTAGCATTGGCGTAGCGATCACAAGCCCCGGCTTTACCGTCAGCGATGTAACACATCACCGGGCAGGCGTCGCAACGTATCTTCTGGTCAGCCCCTGAGCTCATGCTTCAACCTGTCTGCTTTTTATCGCCGCAAGTACTTTGTCAGGAGTCGCCGGAAGATCACAGACCTGTGCACCAGTGGCGTCTCTAATCGCATTTAATATGGCAGGCGCAGTGGGAATCAGTACATGCTCACCCAACCCTTTAGCGCCATAAGGGCCTTCGGCGTCTTCCACTTCGATAATATGGTGCTCGAATTCGGGAATATCTCCGATGGTCGGTATCAGATAATCGTGCAGATTTTCGGCTTTTCCGGGGATAAATTCTTCCATCAGCGCCATGCCGATACCCTGTGTCGCCCCGCCTTCGATCTGGCCCTCGATCAATAACGGGTTGATCGCGCGACCGACATCATGCGCAGTTACAAGCTTGTCGAGTTTGACACAGCCGAGTTGCATATCAACCGTCAGCTCGACCATCTGTGCACCATAACCATATTGGGCATAAGGCTTACCCTGACCGTTATCATCAAGATCAGTAGTAGGCGGATCATAGGTTTCAACCGCTTTGAATACATAGCCTTCGGTATCCTGCTCAAGACCCGACAGCTCAATGCGGTGGGTTTGAGCAGTATCTTCCACATAGATAACGCCGTCGCGAAACACCAGCACCGCGCTGTCGGATGCGTTCACCTGGCGAAGAATAGTACGACGCAACTCAAGCGCGGCAAGCCTGGTCGCGTTACCGCTGACAAAAGTCTGCCGTGATGCGGAAGTTTTACCCGCATCGGGTGTGATGTCGGTATCTGCACTTTTTAATGAGATGCCAGCGAGTTCAGCCCCCAACGCATCCGCTGCAATCTGTGCCATCACCGTGTTAGCCCCCTGACCTAAATCGATTGCGCCCTGATGCAACTGCACTGTGGCGCTGGTATCTACCGCAATCTTGATCGTTGACGGGTTAGCCAGCGAGGTGTTGCCACAGCCATACCAACAGGTTCCGAGCCCGCGTCCTTTGCGAAACCGGCCGCAATCAAGGTTGTATGCTGTAACGCTATGCCCCGCTTTATCCCAGGCTTTTTGCAAAGCCTGTAAACACTCCTTTATGCCGACCCCCTTATGGAAGGTTTGACCGGTAACAGTAGGCTGACCGTTTTGGAGCGCATTAATCAATCGGAACTCAAGTCTGTCGACCCCTGCTGCATCTGCCAGCCTGTCGATTGCCGATTCAACTGCAATAGCCGCCTGCGGTACTCCGAAGCCCCGAAACGCCCCCGCCGGAGATGTGTTGGTGTGAAGTGCAACCGAGTGTGCACGATAAGCAGGTATAAAGTACGGACCGGAGGCATGAATCGGTACCCGATTCGCCACGGTCGGCCCCCAACTGGCATAGGCACCCGTGTTGAATTCGCCATAAAAATCCATCCCTGTGATTTGCCCGTTTTGATCACAACCGATGCCAACTTCAATTTCCGATGGATGGCGCTTGGTCGTTGTCTGCATCGATTCTATACGGCTGTATACCGCACCAACCGCTTTATTCAGATGCCATGCCGCCAGACAAAGAAACGGCTGAATCGATAAGTCGAGCTTGGAACCGAAACCACCCCCTACCGCTGTCGGAATCACCCGGACATTTTCCTGCGGCAGCGCCAGAATCGCGGCTAGGTCTTCCCGCGTCATACCGGCGGTTTGTGTGCACGTGTGTACCTCTACCCGATCACCGACCCGTCTGGCAAAGCCGGCTTCCGGCTCTATATAAGCGTGTTCGATAAACGGCGTTGTGTAACGCCCCGTGACCTGATGCGCCGACGCTGCCAGCGCAGCAGCTACATCCTCTCTTTGCACCAGCCCTTTTACCAGAACATTATCAGGTCGATTCGAGTGTACCGGCTCTGCGCCGGAAGCTTTGGCATCAGCAATGGACAACGCTTCTTTGACTGGACGCCAGTTAACCGGAAAGTCACTCAAATCCAGTGTTTTAACGGCAGCCGCCTGTCCGACCACCGCCGCCACTGCCTCACCTTTAAAACGTGCCTTTTTTTCTGCGAAAACAACCTGATCAGCAAAGGGTGGAATAACGCCAAAGCAGTTGCGCCCGGGAATATCATCACTGGTAAATACCGCGTCTACACCGGGGTGGTTTGCAATCCAGTCTGAAGTGTTACCGATGTCGAATTCCGCATTGTGATGAGGACAGCGAATCAATCGCAGCCACAACGCATCAGGCGGTATTGTGTCAGCTGCAAAAAGCTCTTTGCCATTGATTTTTGCAAGGCCATCCAGCCGTTCTACCCGGGCGCCCACCGCAGCGCCCGCTGCGACTGCGCCCGTCGATGTCTGACGGCCGACATCCACGACAGCATCTATGATCTTTTTATAGCCGGTGCAACGACACAGCACACCGCCAAGTGCATCTTCCACCTGCGTTCGGGTGGGGGATGGTGAGTCACGCAGCAGCCTGCTGGCTGCGACCAGCATTCCCGGCGTACATATGCCGCATTGCGCAGCACCGTGTCGGGCGAATGACTGCTGCAACGGGGATAACCCGGAATCATCACTCAGCCCTTCCACGGTAGTTACGCTGCTGCCATCCGCCTGTGCTGCAGACACCAGGCAGGCACAAACCAGCTCATCATTCACAAGTACCGTACAGGCACCGCAGTCGCCGGCATCGCAACCGACTTTGGTACCGGTGAGTCCATTGCCACGCAACACATCAGATAAACGTTCAAAGGGCTCTGCCCTGAGTTGTGTATCCACACCATTCAGCGTACAGCGGATATTACTACCCATGAGTCACTCCAGCAGCTGAGGCAATCGCATCGGTCAGGGTTCGTCTGACCAACTCCACAGCGGCATCATACCGGTATTCTGCGCTCGCTCTGATATCACTGATAGGTTTAATCTGCGGCAGGTGTGATGGATTAATTGCCGCTACGACATGCGCTTCAGCCGACTCACCGATTATTAGCTGCTCTACCGCAGGTAACCGCTGCGCCACCTCTGAGCATGCGCCGATAGCCACCGCCGCATCGGTTATTATGTTGTCTTCGACAACCAGTTTTGCGGCAACCATACCAATCGATATCACCAGGTATTTTCTGGCGCCCAGCTTCCGGAACGCGCTGACGCCCTTTAGTGCTGCCGTCGGGATGAGTATTGCACTGACCAGTTCGTCGCGTTTTTTAGCGGTAAGCCGATAGCCACGCAAAAATTCCTGCAACGTCAGCACACGCGTGGCTGACTGAGCCCTCAGCTCAACACTCGCGTCCAATGCCAGCAGCGGCGGCACACCATCGGCTGCCGGCGATGCATTGCACAGATTACCGGCAATCGTCGCCCTGTTCTGAATCTGGACGGACCCCACTTCCAAAGCCGCCTGCTGAAGTGCGTGAAATGCCGGTGGCAAAGAAGCGGCTGCAATTTCGCTCCAGGTGGTCAGAGCGCCAACCCTGTAGTGATCGTCTGCTCGCTTGATCCCACGCAGGTCATCAAGTTTGCTTATATCCAGCACCTGCCCTTTCGGAGGTTCGCTGCGCAATCCCGGGTAGTAGTCAGTGCCACCAGCAAGAATGGTCCATTGATCGTCGCTCAGCAGCATAAGCGCCTCGCTGATTTCATCGGGCCTGAGATACTTCAATGCCGGACTACTCCGCCTGAGTTTGTCTCGTCCCGGTGTAGTCGACGATCACGCCCGAAAACCTTACGTAACGATACCGCATTGTTTAGCTCCATGTTTCCCGCTGCAATTGGTTTAGCGCCAAATCAAGCCACCGGAGATCGAAACTGCCAGCGGTTTGAAACTCTCCCCGCATGGTAACGCGGCAGCACCGCCATTAGAATAGCTGCGCGCCGCAGAGGGTCGCACATAAACGTTCACTGTCTGCCTGAGACTTATGCGTCCGGCCTCCGGTCACATTGCTGTCACCAATTTCAGGGCGGTATTGCAGATAGCTTAGGCCGCAACCCGCACAAAAATCCAGCCGCAGATTCAGCCGGGTGCAGGTGCAGCAGCCAACGGTCGTCGATCAAAACGCATTAGTATGGAAGGCAGCAACAAATAGTCCGCCACCAGGGCAATCAGAATCGTTACTGCCGTCAATATGCCCATTTCCGCGTTGACTTTGAAACCAGAGAGAAACAGCACACTGAACCCCGTCACTAATGCCATCGAAGTAATCCACAGCGCCACCCCGACAGTGGACATGGTTTCACGAATGGCATCTTCGGCAGACATACCCAGATCGCGCCTGGCTCTGAGGTAGCGGTTGAGAAAGTGAACTGTATCGTCAACTACAATGCCCAGTGTGACTGCAACCACAACAGCCACGGAAAGCCCGACCTCGCCTACCAGGTATCCCCAGAGACCCAGGGCGACCGCCGCAGGCACCAAATTGGGAACAAGGCTGATCATGCCGGTGCGCACACTTCGCAGAGCCAGCACAAGAATAAATGAAATAGACAACAGCGCCAGCAGAGATCCGAACAGCATGGATCTGATATTTCGTTCCGATACATACGCAAATGCCATCGACAGGCCACTACCCTCGGTAAAAAGTTCACTGTGTTCGGCCTGAAGCCATGCCTCAGCCCTCGCGTTGAGATCCCTCATATCTTTTGAACTGGCATCCTGAATAATAGCCACCACACGGCTTTGTGATTTATCGATGTCAATCGAGTTATTTAAGTCCAGCCCGAACGGCAACGACATCTCGTACAACAACAGGTACTGCGCTGCGAGTGCTCTGGATTCAGGGAGTCGATAATAGAACGGATCGTCGGCATGCATACTTCGGTTGAGTTCTTTCATCGTCACCGGTAAAGCACCCACGTTAGTCACTTTCGGCTGGGCTTTCAGCCACTGCACAAATTCATCAACACCGGACAAATAGGCAGGCTCACTGATCCCGCCTTCTTCTGTCGCCACAATGGAATATTCAATGGCATTCAAACCGGTCAGACGCTGTTCGATAAAGTCAGTATCTCTGCGCAACTCGAACTTGTCTGAAAAATACTTGATAAAATTATCATCGAGTTCAATTTGCGTTGTACCGAGGGCGGCAACCACAACCAGCAGCGGCAAACTTACCGACAGAAATTTGTAACGTGCGATGACGAACTCTGCGATGTTAATCATCAACGGCTGAAGCAATGGTTTACCGGTGGCAGGTTTCAACTTTACTATCGCCAGGAAAGCCGGCAGCAGCGTCATTGACAAAATAAAACTGACCATAACACCGGTAGCAACCAGATTACCCAGCAACCGGAAAGGCGGTGCTTCGGAAAAATTCAAACTCAAAAAACCGATTGCTGTTGTGGCACAGGTGATAAATACCGGCGCCAAGTTTGTACACACTGCCTGCGTTACTGCCTGCTGCTGTGAGATGCCGGTCGCCATCCTGTGGCGTGTGGTAACCAGCAGATGTACACAGTGAGCAACTGCAAGTGTCGGTATAATCACCGGTGCGCCGGTCGTCCCTGCATTGAGTACGGTATCTGCCCACCCCCAAAGCCCCATCGCTACACCGACTGACAGCGCGATGAGTATAATTACAGAAACCGTCGCCCAAACTGTCCGTAGTGAAACTCCCACTACAATCAGAATCAGAGCAAACATCAACGGTACCAGCAGTGCGTTTTCCTGGGTTGGCAGATTGGCGAACGCGACGTCATACATGACTCCGCCGGTCAGGTAAAAATCTATCTGCGGGTATAGCACTTCAAATTCCTCAACCAGTTGCCGGGCAGCATCGGCAATGGCATATATGGCGGAATCGTCCGCCGGCGGTTTCTGAACCGTGATATTCAAGCCAGTCACGGAAGCATCGGCAGAAATCAGACGGTTAACCAGAAACTCTTTAGCAAGAGAGGTATTTTTCAGCCGGGTCAGTGTTGCTGCATCGAGTGAAGCAGTACTTTCAATCAGATCTGACACGACAAGATCATCCCCGTCTGCGCGGGTGTGCTGATAGTTGGTCAGCGAGTCGACTCTGCTGGAATGCGGTAGCTGCCAGGCCCGCCCGGTAAGTTCGAGCAACGCGTCGATGACACGGGGGGTGAATACCTGAGCGCTGTGCGGGGCGAGCGCAATAAAGACGTTGTCAGACTTGGTGTAAGTGCTCTCCAGTGCTTCCAGGGCAATTAGCTTGGGATCATCGTCATCGAAAAAAACCCGGTTATCGGGATCATTACTCAGGCCTGCCACACCAATACAGGCAATGAAAGACAGCAACAGGGAAAAGCCCAAAACAATGCGGGCATGGGCCACAACGAATTCACCATATCGCCGTACCAGAACATTGAAACGCATAGAACTCAATAGACACCGGTGCTGATAAAAAGTCCGCATCAGTGTAACGCACGAGCGAGTTGCTCCGTGGACGATCTGCCCGTTAATTCACGCCGGTATTTTAAAGAATTCTGGTACCATCGCCGTGATTCTATTGATTACCACAGGTGTATGGCAATGCGAGACCACCGGGATTATGCAGATGCAGACCGGCGTGCCGGATACGACGATATGTACGACGAGCCTCGTACTGCGAACTACGACTCTCACTACGACGAGGGCGAAGACCCGGTTGCCTTTGTCAACGTCATTGATATGGATATACCGTTTTTCCAGCTCGTCTGGCTGATATTTAAAGTCTTGCTGGCCACTATTGTTGCAGCAGGTATTTTGTCATTGCTGGTGTCGTTAATCGTGTGGGTACTCGGTTTGCCGGCGATTCAGGACTTGCTGCCCGATGGTGCGAGCTGGTTCCGCGAACAGATCAATCGCTTCAATTAACTGCAGATCTATCCCGCGGCTCGCACCGGTGCATGCGCTGACACAGGGCATTTATTTGCCGGGCGCTTCGGTGCCGTACCTAATCGTTACTGTAGATCCGGCGCCGCAATTTTTCTATTGAAGCGCGGGCAGATTGAACGCGGTCTGCGCCGTCGGGCTGCAGCCACCGCACTAAACGCACTTAGTGCAGAGTTGCCAGCCGTTGTGTTATCAGTGAAAAAAACTGATCGGCATCACCTTTGGTGGCGACAGTCACATTCGGTTGCTCATCGCTTGCCCCCCACCAGTCGGTAACAGTACGACCCAGCGACGGGCCTTCCTGCGTATCGACGACCACATGCATGGGCGAAAGCTCGAATATAGTTGGTTCGATCAAATACGCGATGGTGCAGGGATCATGTAGCGGCGCCCCTTCCCAGCCGTATTTACTAATGTCGTAGCGATTAAAGAAATCCAGCAGATCCGCAACCACTGCGCACACTTTACCCTCCTGAGCCGCCAGGGCCTTTAGTCTGGGTGGCGTGATCAGCATCTGGTGCGTGATATCGAGCCCGAACATCGTCAGGTTCACCCCGCTGTCAAAAACCGCCCGCGCGGCGTGTGGGTCAACATAGACATTGAATTCGGCAGCAGGCGTGATATTCCCTGGCTCAAAGCCGGCGCCTCCCATGACGACCAGTTCATTCAGCCGCGGGATGATATCGGGCGCCATCGCAAAGGCGACTGCCACATTGGTCAGCGGCCCTGTCGCTACCAGTGTGATGGACTGTTCCGGCTCGCTGCGTACGGTGTCGATAATGAAGTTGACTGCATGCTGCTGCTGAACTGGAACTTCAGGATCCCCCAATGGCTGACCACTGCCACTGTCCAGTCCGGTTTCCCCGTGCACGTGCTCCGCAGTCACAATTTCGCGCATCATCGGCCTCGGACAACCGGCATACACAGGATCACGACGATTGGCGAGTGTCACAACTTTTCGAGCGTTCAGTAAGGTGGACGCCAGCGGGACGTTGCCGCCAACCACAGTCAGTCCAATCAGTTCGATTTCCTGCGGCGAAGCCAGTGCCAGCAGAATTGCTACAGCATCGTCATGGCCCGGATCACAGTCCAGGATGATTCTCTTTGCCACTATTACTCCCCTATTTGCTAGAATGTCTGACTGCATTAGTCATGACACCACCTATGATTCGCCACGCGAAATTTAACATCGGCCAGATCGTCAAGCACCGAATTTATCCGTTTCGGGGCGTGATATTCGATGTTGATCCGGAATTCGCCAACACAGACGAATGGTACGAGTCTATCCCGGCTGAATCACGGCCCCGCAAAGACCAGCCGTTTTACCACCTGTATGCAGAAAATGACGAGACTGAATATGTCGCCTATGTGTCTGAGCAGAATCTGCTGATTGATGATTCGGACGAACCTTTACGGCATCCGCTAATTGACGAGACTTTTATCCTTAAAAACGACATTTATGTCATTCGGGATGATCAGAGCCATTAGTACCTGCTAAGCCACCTGGCGCAAGCTCCTTCAGGAGGATCAAAGCCTTAGCAGCTTGCTGAAAAACTACTGAGGCAGTTTTTGCGTTGAGTCTGAGGGCGTTGAATTCACCCTGGAACGCCAGCCCGGTCAAAATGCTCATTTACCCCCTGAACAGCGCTTTTTCGGTTGCCCTCGTACAGCGGCCAGGGGCCTTATGAGACAATCGCTTTTACGTTTTTCAACACCCTGTCAGGCATAGAGTACCGGCATTTCCAGCATAATGTACATCGGTATTCTCCTTCTTTTTGCTCGTAACGGACTCAGCGAACCAATCCCCGATTAGTTGTGAAAGCCCGGCAGTTGCGATGCACCCATGAAAGAGATTTCCGTTACGCGCAGGTTATAAGGTATAAGTTACCACTGAGGCCAGGCTGGCACCGACAGGAAAATATTGACGCCTGTGCAAGCTTCCTGGATTTTCCCTCTCCTGCTCAATAAAGGACAGAATCTTTGCCCATGATCAGCTGGTATTTCGATTTCATCTCGCCGTATGCCTACCTGCAAAGCAAGCAGCTTCACCAATTGAAGGAAAGCGAAAGCGTTGAGTATGTACCGGTGCTTTTTGCCGGATTACTGGATCACTGGGAAAATGTCGGGCCGGCTGAAATAGCGCCAAAACGTGACTGGACCTTTAAACGTATCACGTACCTCGCCCATCGCGACGGTGTTGATCTGGTTTTGCCACCCCATCATCCTTTCAACCCGCTGCCATTGCTGCGTCTGGCGATTGCATCGGGCAACGATGCAAACGTAATCGACAGGCTTTTTCGTTATGTCTGGGCTGAAGGCAACCTGCCCGAAGGAAAAGCGTTCAGCGCATTGCTGGAAGAGTTGGAGATATCCGAAGACCAACTGAAGTCA
>JAHDHK010000054.1 GCA_020631335.1 Chromatiales bacterium | reverse complement strand
CATCAGCGATATTGTGCTGGTGGATAACCTGCCGACTGGAATTACGATTGCCGGGGACATTGACGGTCGTTGCGCATTGAGTGGCAGTGAATTGCGTTGTGATCTGGGCGAATACGAACCCGGGCAGCGGGAAACTCTGGTACTACCCGTTATCGCAGAGCAGGTATATATTGATAATCCGGAAAACCCTCGCAGCTCCAAGCCTGAAATAACCGGGTCGGCCGATAACATTCTCACCAATGATGAGTTCACTTTAGATAACTTTAAGAAAGTCTTCTCAGCCAGTGAATTCTGGACAGTTCTGCGGGTGTCTTTGTACTACACCGTATTCGGTACGCTGGGTGCGCTGGTTTTCGGGTTATTTGCTGCGCAACTCTTAAGTACAACATTCCCGGGCAGAGGTATTCTGCGCGGTTTCTTTCTGTTCCCCTATGTGGCGCCGGTTATAGCCGTCGCCTTTGCCTGGGTTTTGCTGCTCGATGCCGGGCCGGGAGGAACACTCAATGCCATTTTATTGAAAATCGGTGCTGTAGACGGGCCGATTAACTTTCTTGGACAGCGTGCCACGCCAATCAATCTGTTCGGGTTTACTTTTGAATTTCCAGTAGCGCTGACCACCGTCATATCATTTGAAGTGTGGCGCTACTTTCCATTGTCATTCCTTTTTATTCTTGCGCGCATGCAGTCGATGTCGAGCGAAACCTATGAAGCCGCTGAAATAGACGGTGCTACACCGCTGCAGCAGTTCTGGTATATCTCGCTGCCACAACTCGCGGGTATTCTCGCTGTGTTGTTTCTATTGCGCTTTATCTGGACGTTTAACAAGTTCGACGACATCTTCCTGCTAACCGGCGGCGGTGCGGGTACTCGAACGCTTACGGTAGACGTCTACGAGCAGGCATTTGCCGTATCTAATCTGGGGGCGGGGGCAGCGGTAGCGGTGGTGGTGTTTGTTGTACTGCTTATCTCTGCACTGTTGTTCTTCAAGTACTCACCACAGGATGATGGATAGTCCGATGAAAACAGGTAACGTTTTTTTCATCAGCCTGATCGTCGGTGCGATGTGGGCTGGTATTTACATTATGGTGCTCAGTGTACTGGCAATGCTGGTCAGTGGTGAGACTATTGTGCCGGATGCCGGCAACGCGATGATTGCCGGTCTGGCAGGCGCCGGATGTTACATACTCACACCGCTGGCACGACGCGAAGAATTGTGGATTCCGGTCAGTGCGGCAGTTGCGCTGGGTGTCTACTGGTTGTTGTACAACCTGTCGGAAGGTGCAACGCCGTCTTCGACTCTGGTGCTTAGCTGGATTGCTGTGTTTGTGATGTCTGCGGTCAGCTGGCACCTGTGTTTCCGTGACATGAGCAGTCAAAGCCAGGGACGCTATCAGATTGAAGTGATCCTGATTCGTGTTTTTAAAGGGCTGGGTTTTGTGTTTTTCAGCATTGTTGTCGCCCTGCCTTTTTATGTGATGCTGATGACCAGTCTTAAAATTCAGCAATCGCTACTTGCGAACCCTCTTGATTTATCGATAGACATTACCGCAGAACCCAAAAAGCTTTTTCGAAGCTATATAGAGCTGTTTACAGATTATCGCTTCGGTTTGTTTCTGCTGAACTCGGCGGTGGTATCAGTTGCCACGGTTGTTATAACACTGTTGTTTTCTATTCCGGGTGCCTATGCGGTTTCGCGACTGAAATTTCCCGGTCAAGCGGTACTGTCGCGTTCAATTCTGCTTATTTACATGGTGCCGGCTATTGTACTGGTCATACCGTTGTATGCAGTGTTTTCGCAGCTCGGATTGCGCAATACGCTTATCGGGCTGATTGTTGTGTATCCGGCAACGACCATCCCGGTTGCAGTCTACATGCTGCAGGGGTACTTCCGTGGTCTGCCTTATGAACTCGAAGAGGCCGGGTTGATGGATGGTCTCAGCCGGCTTGGCGTCATTATAAAAATTACACTGCCATTGTCGTTACCGGCGATCGCTTCAGTATCTCTTTATATTTTTATGATCGCGTGGAATGAGTTCCTGTTTGCGTTTATGTTTCTGGACAGTCCGGACATATTTACATTGTCGCGAGGGGTGCAATCGCTAAACTCCTCCGAGATCCCGCGGCAACATTTAATGGCCGGTGCGGTTATTGCCACCCTGCCGGTATTGATTCTGTTTTTGTGGTTTGAACGATTTCTGGTAGCTGGCTTAACCGCCGGCAGCGTTAAAGGTTGATTTTTATGTCCGAACATCTGGACGCCAAGGCAGTGGAAGTACTTAATACCAACGACCGGGGCGGGTATACCGTTCCCACGGCGCGCCTGTATCCATACCAATGGAACTGGGACTCTGCCTTTGTCGCGCTGGGTTACGGAGCCTTTGATCGCGTGCGTGCGTGGACTGAGCTTGAGTATCTGCTGGAAGGCCAGTGGGGCGGGGGCATGGTGCCGAGTATTTTGTTCCGTCATAACGATCCGGATTATTTTCCCGGACCCTCTGTGTGGCAGACCCAGTCCTCCGGGCAATCTGTTCCACCCATGCCGTCAACCGGTATTTCGCAGCCACCGGTGCTGGCCAGTGTCATGCGTGAACTTGTGGCATCGGGTGATGATTACGATCTTGAACGTGCTGCACAGATGATCGATCAGGTGGCCGGGTGGCACGAATGGTTTCAGCGCGATCGTTCAATAGACGGTGTGGTTGCCACTGTACATCCATGGGAAACCGGTCGGGATAACTGTCCTGACTGGGAAATCGGTCTGCGCGGGATGGAAGTGGATAAATCACTTGAGCCTTATCAGCGCAAAGACACAGAACATGCAGATCCCAGACAGCGCCCTAGACAGGATCAGTACGACAAATTCATTACCCTCGTTAAGTTTGCACGTGAGCGCGATTGGGATCAGCGTCTGTTCAGCGATGAAAGCCCGTTTCTGATGGCAGACCCGGGTATTCATTTCATTTTATTGCGTGCCAATCGCGACCTGCTCGAACTGGCGGAACAGGTGGGTAACACTGCGGCGGTGGAAAAACTCAAACCGCTTATCGCAACTGCCGAGCAGGCAAGTCAGCAATTCTGGGATGAGCAACTGGGTGCGTTCACAGCGAGAAACATGCGAACGGGTGAGTTTTCAGGTGGAGTGAGTAATGCGAGCTTTCTTTGTTTTTATGCTGACATCGGCACCGCAGCACAGCGGCAAAGCATGATGGAGCATTTTGAAAGAATACAAAAAAGCGTCCAGTTTCTGATGCCGAGCTGGGACCCTGCCGCTGAGGGGTTTGATTCGCAGCGTTACTGGTGTGGCCCGGTGTGGCCGCAAATGAATTATCTGATTTCCCAGGGCCTGGCGGAACAGGGCTATAGCCAGCATGCACAGCGTGTAAAGCAGGACCTTAGTCAACTGATACAACAATCCGGCTTTCGCGAATGCTTTGATCCGCTCAGCGGTGAAGGCTGTCTGGGCACCGAGTTTTCATGGACAGCAGCAATCTGGCTGGCGTGGGCCTCCCCGAATAAACAGGAGCTGGCAGCATAGCTGCAGGTTAAAATCACATGGGTGCGATTACACTACAACGGGTCGAAAAATGGTTTGGTGATCTGCAGGTCATCAAAGGCGTCGATATCGCGATCAATGACGGTGAGTTTGTGGTTTTTGTCGGGCCAAGCGGCTGTGGCAAATCTACACTGTTGCGAATGATCGCCGGCCTCGAGGACACCAGTCGCGGTTCTATCCTGTTAGACGACAAAGACGTTACCGGTTTGCCGCCATCCGGTCGCAAATTGTCTATGGTGTTTCAGTCTTACGCTCTGTACCCGCATATGTCTGTCGGCGAAAACATGGGTTTCGGTTTAAAGACAGCCGGCACGGCAAAACACATCATCAAAGAAAAGGTAGATCAGGCAGCAGAGATACTTGAGCTGAAACAATACCTGGAGCGCAGGCCGAAAGAATTGTCCGGCGGGCAGCGTCAGCGCGTCGCGATCGGCCGCGCTATTGTTCGCGAACCGGAAGGTTTTCTGTTTGACGAGCCCTTATCCAATCTCGATGCAGCGTTGCGTGTACAAATGCGTTTCGAGATAGCGAAACTGCACAGCACCTTAAACACCACCATGATTTACGTGACCCATGATCAGGTAGAAGCGATGACGCTGGCTGACCGGATTGTTGTGCTGAAGGATGGACTGGTCATGCAAATGGGTACGCCGGTCGAATTGTATGAAACTCCGACCAATTTATTTGTCGCAGAGTTCATCGGCAGTCCTAAAATGAATATCCTGCCATGCCATTGTGATACCAGTGGTGTGCATTTGCAGGGACACAACGGGGTAGCGGCACAATTGCCTGCAGATTTTGCCGCACGTGTAGTGAAGCTCGGTATCAGACCGGAGCACATTACGCCCTGTGAGGTCAGTGAATCTCACTGTACCGGCGTCGTAGAGTTTGCCGAATACCTGGGGTCGGACACTTTTCTATACGTCAAGAGCGATCAAATGGGTACATTAACAGTTCGCACGCGTGGTTCGGTCGCAGGGATAAAAGGACAAACCATCGGCTTGCGATTCAATGAGCCTGATATTCATCTGTTCGATGCTGACGGTTTCGCTATTCGCTACTAACGGCTTGTCCGTCAGTCAACTCAGACACGCGCCGAAAATTCTATGAAACGTTCAGAGATCAATTCAATCATGCAGGAAGCCGATGACTTCATTCAGTCATTCGGCTTTCGTCTGCCACCGTTTGCGTACTGGACGCCCCAGCAGATGCGTGAACGTCGTGGTGATATTGACGGTATTGTGAATGCGAGACTGGGGTGGGACATCACCGATTACGGGCAGGGTAGTTTTGATGCACTCGGCCTGTTTCTATTCACTGTTCGCAACGGGTCTCAGGATGATCTGGCTCGTGGCGGGGGTATGTGTTACGCCGAAAAAATCATGATCTCCAGGGACAGGCAGGTGTCTCCAATGCACCGGCATATAGTTAAAGCCGAAGATATCATCAACCGCGGCGGTGGCACGCTTGTGCTTGAATTGTTTAATTCAGATGACAACGGTGATGTCGATGAGCGAACCGATGTCACGGTGATGACGGACGGGGTGGCCCGTACACAACCGGCGGGTGCAAAACTCAGGCTGCAGCCAGGGGAGAGCGTGACGCTGATGCCCGGAAACTGGCATGCGTTCTGGGGCGAAGAGGGCGACGTGCTCATTGGTGAAGTATCCACCGTCAATGATGATCTCACAGACAACGTGTTCCGCGAGCCGATCGGCAGATTCTCTGACATCGAAGAGGACGTCGAGCCGTTGCACCTGCTGGTGTCAGATTACGACAAGTGGTTTAGCTGACCGCCGCTGAGATCTCTTCGGCAAGTACCCGCCTTACCCGGAGAGTCAGTGCTTCGGTCGCCGGAGGACTCTTGTAGCGCCGTCGTGAGTGCACCACAGCTCGTCGTACAGGATCACCCAACATATTGGTTGGTTAAACGGGTAAACTGTCCGCCGGTTCAACTCGCGTCGTCCTTTTGCAATTAATACTCTTTTCTGATCTAGACGGCACTTTACTGGATCACCAAACCTACGACTTCAGCCCGGCGCTGCCCGCGCTTGCAGCGTTGCGTTCGGCTGGTATCCCTCTCATTCTGGCATCAAGTAAAACCGGTCCGGAACTCCTCGCCATACGATCAGCTCTTGGTATCAATCAGTGGCCGGCCATTGTTGAAAACGGTGCCGGTGAGTTACCCGGGGGGGATGAGTGGGTTGCTGACAACAGTGAATATCAGCATCTGCGCCAGATACTCGATGATCTGCCAGGTCCGCTGCGCCGTTGTTTCACCGGTTTTGGTGATATGAGTGTGTCTGATGTGGTTGCTCACACCGGGTTGTCCGCTGATGCGGCTCAACTTGCGAAGCAGCGTTCATTCACCGAGCCAGGCCTGTTTAACGGTGACGATAATTTCAAAGTTCAGTTTATTGCGCGCCTGGCAGAAAACGGTGTGGCGGCGCGGGATGGCGGGCGGTTCCTCACGTTATCGTTTGGACGAACCAAAGCGGACGGCTTGCGGACAATTGCTGCACGACTGGGCGCGCAGGAGACTATTGCGCTGGGTGATGCCCCCAATGATTTTGATATGCTAGTGGCGGCGACACAGGCGATTATTGTTCGTAATGATCACGGCCCGAACCCGGGTGAAATTGCCGGTGCACTGACTACGCGGCTTCCCGGGCCGGCCGGTTGGAATGAAGCTGTGCTGTCGTTGTTGGACAGTCGCAATATAGCTTCCGAATAAACACAGATTTTAAGAGATCACATGGCAGATTTTCATCAGAACGGCAATATTGCACAGTTACATAATCTGCGCACTCAACCGCTTGAGCAAATGGTGTATGAGCTCGAGACGTTTACCCAGAGCCGTCGGATATCACTGATACTACCCTCGCTTTTTTCAGAGCTTGAGGGTGATGCACTGGCCAATATTCTCAATGAGCTGTCACAGGTTACCTATGTCAACCGGATAGTCATCGGACTGGATCGTGCCACTGAAAAACAATTCCGGATGGCGCGCAGTGTGTTTGATCAGTTGCCCCAGAATCATCAGGTGTTGTGGAACAGCTCGCCCCGTATGCAGACATTCTGGCACAAGCTTGAGAAGCTGGGCATCGGCCCGATAGAAGACGGCAAAGGTAAAAACGTCTGGACGTGCCTGGGCTATCTGCTGTCATGTGCCGATACTGACGTTCTGGCGATACACGACTGTGATATCACTACCTATAACCGTGAAATGCTTGCAAGGCTGGTGTATCCCGTGGCTAACCCTGCGTTTCCGTACCAGTTGTCTAAGGGTTTCTACCCCCGGGTAGATGGTACTAAACTCAATGGACGCGTCACCCGGTTGTTGGTCAGTCCTTTGTTGATCGCGCTTAAAAAGGTGATCGGTGATCGTGATTACATTGACTACCTTCGCAGTTTCCGCTACCCGTTGTCGGGAGAGTTTGCACTGCGTGCCGCGTTTTTACCTGATATTCGCATACCCTCCGACTGGGGGCTTGAGATAGGGGTATTATCCGAGGCATGGAGAAGTATGGCGCCGCATGCCGTGTGCCAGGTGGAAATAGCAGACAATTATGATCATAAACACCAACCAGTCAGTGCAGAAGATGCTGCCACCGGTCTGAATCGTATGTCGGTGGATATATGCAAAGCGATCTTCCGCAAGCTGGCGGCCGATGGCACTGTATTCACCCCTAACGTGTTTAGAACACTCAAGGCTACCTACTACCGCCGCGCGCTGGATATGGTCGAGGTCTATGAGCACGATGCCGTGATGAACGGCCTGGCACTAGACCGGCATGCCGAAGAAAAATCTATCGAGCTGTTTGCCGAAAATATAATGCACGCCGGTCAGATCTTTCTCGACACACCGCATGAAACGCCGTTTATACCGAATTGGAGTCGTGTTAACGCGGCAGCACCGGAGCTGTTACATGAGCTCAATACTCTGGTCGCCGCCGATGAACAGGAGTTTAGCCCCGAGCCGTTTATCGCAGGTTCGTAATCCATCGGCATTGATAAGCCGACAATGAAACGTCGGTTTGTTCTTCTTTGAGTTTTTCACCGGAGAGGATATCGACCCAGGTTTCATCGGCAATCAGGTTCAATGCTGACACGGGAATACTAACCGGATCATTGCTGACGTTATGCAGCGCGAATACCGACTGAGCGCGGTCCAGTGACTGACGCCAGATGCCAAATACACGTTCATCCAGCCTCAGGGTGAACTGCGTGGCATTGGGATGAAATGCCGGTTGTCTTGCACGTAATCGTAACCGCTCTGACAATGCAGAGAGCACTTTGGCCTGGTTGGTATCCGGGTTGGTGAGCCGGGCTCGAAGTGTCGGATAGTCCCAGCGGTGACGATTAATGGCCCGGTTCATCTGACGTCTTTCTACTGCCTGCTGATCGTTTTCAGTTGCCAGCAGAGAATGAATATAGAAAGCCGGGATACCCTCAAGAGACATAACGATGGTCTGAGAGGTTAGAAAGCGTGCTATGTGGAGATCATCGGGTCCATCGAAGGTGCAACGCATAGCATCAAAGTAGGTGCAGTTGAGTTCATAGATGGCTTCGGAACCGTCTTCCAGCGCACGCATGGATGCACGGCCACCGGCGCTGATCACGGTGTCGACCATCTGTTGAATTTCATCGGGTGGCAAGAGTCCTTCCGCCGGTCGCATACCGATGCCGTCATGACTGGCGGTAAAATTAAAGTAGCTGCAGCCCATAGGTGCCGGTGGCATTGTCATTTGCCATTGGTTCAGATACTTTGCTGTGCCGGCCTGCAGTCCATGCAGAATAAGCGGAGGCAGTGGAAAGTTATAAATCATGTGTGCCTCTTCTCCGCTGCCGAAATACGACAGATTTTCAGCTTTAGGCACGTTGGTTTCGGTGATCAGAATAATGGCTTCTTCGGCATAGTCTGCCAGTACCCGCAATAATTTAACTATGGCATGTGTCTGCGGCAGGTGGATAGACGATGTGCCGGGTTCTTTCCAGATAAACGCCACTGCATCGAGTCTGATGATGCGAATGCCCATATTCACATGCAGGCGGATAATGCGAATGATTTCGATCAGAACCTCCGGGTTCTTAAAGTTGAGGTCGATCTGATCGTGACTGAAGGTGCACCACACGTGTCGAGTACCGTTGGGTGTGTCGATTGCCTGCAGCAGCGGGGTTGAGCGTGGTCTGACAGTGGCCGTTAAATCATCATCCGGGCTGGCTTCAAAAAAGTAACCCTTGTAGGGCTCGTGCCCCTGTCGATATTCGTTAAACCATTTTCCCTGGCTTGAGACATGATTCAGCACCAGATCGGACATCAGGGTAAAGTCTCCGGCTATCCTTTGTATGTCTGCCCACGAACCCAGTGATGAATTGACTTTTTCGTAGTCGCTTATCGAAAATCCGTCGTCTGAGGTGTATGGGAAAAACGGCAGTATGTGGACACCGTTAATAACGTCGCGCAGCTGAGTGAGTAGAAAATCGTGCAGCAAATCAAGCGGGTTGTGGCGACCATCGAGAAAGCTGTCACCGTAACTGATCAGTACTGAGTCACGTTGCGACCACTGTGAATTGTCGGCGGGTTTTGCAGTGTCTGTGTGATGGGTGCCATGGGGCCAGAATGTGTCGATTACCCGGTCGCTAAGTAAGTCCGAATCCTGCTGCGGATAAATCTGTTGCAACAGTCTGGATAAAGCGTCTTTAATCACGTGCAGCGAGCCTGGTAGCGGTGGAGAAGTCCGGCATCGAAAAATGGCATCTTCGATAGGGTAAAGTCTAAATCCTCCTGAGATTTATGCCAGCGGCATGTCGCATGAAACGGCTTGTCGCGGGTATTCTGATGTGTAGCTTGGTGGCTGCCGGTTAACTGCCGGCCCGATAGCAGTGGCACTTACCACGTGGTACCAACCTCAAAGGGCGTACCGGTATCGGTCCCGGATGACCCGCGGCACATCGGGTGGCTGGCGATTCTAGCGACGCGAAAGCATTCCTGCCGCGATGATGCCGGCGATCATTGCTATCACAAACAGTAATATCGGCATTGCACCTGAAGAAAACACGGTAAGCGCAGGGCCGGGGCACAGCCCTCCTAATCCCCACCCGATGCCGAACAATGCCGCGCCGCCGATCAATTTAGCATCGAGGCTGGTCGATGTCGGCCATTGAAATTTATCGCTAAGCAGCGGTTGTGATCGCCCGCGAACCCATCGGTATCCCGGGAGTGCAATAGCAATTGCGCCTCCCATCACGAAGGCCAGGCTTGGATCCCAGCTGCCGGCCAGATCAAGAAAATTCTGCACCTTGGCCGGATTGACCATGCCGGAGATAATCAGGCCTAAACCGAACAACAAGCCGATGAAAAAAGTGCTGATGATATTCATGAGCCACCTGCAAGCAAATGCCGTGTGATAAAGACGGTCAAAAAGGCGGTGAGCATGAAAGTGAGTGTGGCGACAATTGAGCGTGTCGATAAGCGGGAGATCCCGCATACGCCGTGACCGCTAGTGCAGCCGCTGCCGAGCGCCGCACCGAACCCGGTGATTATTCCGGCAAGCACCAGCACGCCGGAACTTGCGACCAGCGTAGATTCAGGTGCTTCACCCCGGATTGCACTGTATAACGGCCATGCCGCCAGCAAGCCGACCACAAAAGCGGCGGACATCGGGATTTCCGCACGACTTAGGCCCGGAGGGAGAAGCCTGGACACAATGCCACTGATACCGGCAATTCTACCGTGGAGCCACATAAATAGTACGGCGGCCAGCCCGATCAGCGCGCCGCCCAGCAGAGAGTGAACAGGGGTAAAAGCGGTTTCCATAGAATACTGTGTACCGTTGATAAAAAGCGTTTGTCAGGAGCAATGATTGCTGAACTAATTTGCGACTACAATAGTCCAAAGTGCATACCTTCTACCCATACCAGTACCGATGAATTTACTCAGATCACTTTTGTTTTTTGCATCAATGTTCATTGCGGGTTTCGGCCACGCAGATCTCATTGGGATAGACAACGACAAGCTGCAGACAATGATGGAATCCGGTGTGCCGGTTATTGATGTGCGCCGCGCAGATGAATGGGAGGCCCTGGGGGTGATTGAAGGTAGTCACCGGATGACCTTCTTCGATAAGGCCGGCCGCTATGATGCACAACAATGGTTTGAGCAACTTTCTGCCACTATTGATACCGGAAAACCTTTTGTACTGATTTGCCATAGCGGTACAAGAACCTCAATCATCGGCAAATGGCTTGGTAAACAACTCGACACGGTCTATCACGCGCAGGATGGTATCGAGAAATGGATCGGTGAGAAGCGCCCCGTTGTACGCAATTAAATGCTTATGGGTGTCAACTATTGGCGGATGTATTCTCTTGCACGGGAGATTTTGTCTTCCCGGAGCAGGCAGACAGACGATGGTCATTCCTGCGTGTGCTGCTCTCAAAGCAGGTGCTTGATAATGCGTCGCAGCCGTCAGTGAATCGATATTCAAAAATATTGTATTAGTTACGTCAAAGGCACCTGCAGTTGATTCACTGCGACCAATCCCGGTGGTGTTAACCGGGAACGATGTCATGCCTGTTTGACCGGGCAGAGGGTTCGTGCGAGTCTGCTTACTCCCTGGCTGTCCCTTTACTATGCCCTCGCACAACCCCGGAATAAATAAAATACCAGCGGTTATTCGCAGCGTATTGATAGATACGCGAGTGGTATACCTGAAGCTGTTAAAGATACTGATTCCGGCGATCATCGGTGTAAAACTGATTCAGGAAGTAGGTGGTGTCGAAGTGGTGGCCGGATTGCTGTCACCATTGATGCAGCCGCTTGATCTGCCTGCTGTGCTGAGTATTGTCTGGGCGACGACGGTGTTTACCAACATCTACGCCGGTCTGGTGGTGTATTTCTCGCTCGGGGTTTCAGAGTCAATGACTGTTGCCCAGGTCACTGCACTGGGTGCGCTAATGCTGCTTAGCCACTCAATACCGGTGGAGGGCGCGGTGGCAAAACGCCTTGGCGTACCCTGGTGGTCGACCCTGCTGCTACGGGTCGGGGGTGCCTACCTTTTTGCAGGCTTACTGGTAGTGACCGCCAGAACAGTGGGTTTCTGGCAGCAACCTGCAAGCGAACTCTTTCAACTTGTGGCAGAAGGCACCACAACGCTGCATTGGTTCTTCGAACAGGCGCGTGCGTTGCTGATGATCTTTTGCATCATTTTTTCACTGCTGTTGCTGTTGGAAGCTATCCGATACATCCGGGTTGATCGGCTACTGCATCGCATCATGTCACCGCTTATCGTATTTATCGGGGTGAAAAGCGGTGCTGGCAATCAACAGCTTTCTCAGATGACACTCGTTGGTCTGACGATGGGGTTAACCTTTGGCGCGGGTTTGTTGATCAGTCAGAGGGACAATGAAGAGATTACCGAGCGCGAGTCACGGGTGGTTGGCAACTTTCTCGGCGTCTGCCACGGCCTGGTTGATGATACGTTGCTGATACTGATCATCGGCGCAAAGCTCTCGGGTATTTTGTTCTGCCGGATTATTTTTTCACTGTTGTTGATCGCATTAATGACCCGGCTCACCGATGCCGCAGCAGCCATTGCGCTAAAGTGGCGGGCGTCGGCCTGATCACGCAGAACGCAATACCACCCGGGGAACCACTGATGATCAGGCCAGTAAGCCGTCTATCTATTCGCCGCCGGTAAACAACGGGCACTTTCGGAAAACACCATGAAGACAGCATCGCTAGAAAATTTAATGACTCAATGGCGACAGGATTTTCATCGTCACCCTGAACTTGGCTTCAGCGAGCACCGGACCTCGCAGACAATCGCCGAACTGCTGGAGTCATTCGGCCTTCAGGTGCACACCGGTATCGGTCAGACCGGTGTCGTTGGTGTGTTGCAACGGGGCAACGGTACGCGCAGCATAGGTATTCGTGCCGATATAGATGCGCTGCCGATCATTGAACAAAACCAGTTTGAGTATCGATCACGCAACGAAGGTGTAATGCATGCCTGTGGACATGACGGTCACACGTCGATGCTGCTTGGTGCAGCAAAGTATCTGTCTGAACACGGAGAGTTTGATGGGCGGGTGGTGTTCATTTTTCAGCCGAATGAGGAGCATGGTCTGGGTGCGCCTGCCATGATCAATGACGGCTTGTTCAAGCAGTTTGATGTAGAACAGGTGTTTGCAATGCATAACATGCCCGGTATGGCGAGCGGTCATTTCGCCACTCGTGCCGGTGCAATGACCGCAAGCGAGAGCCTGTTCGAAATTAAAATAAACGCGCGTGGCGGACATGCGGCATTACCGCATATGGGGGTGGATGCAATTGTGGTCGGGGCTGAAGTGGTCGGCGCGCTGCAGACCATTGTGTCCCGGAAACTGAATCCCGGATTGAACGGCGTGGTCTCAGTGACTGAATTCAACACGGACGGTAAACGCAATGTGTTGCCGGGTAATGCCATTCTCAGCGGTGATGCCAGAGCCTTGAACCCACAGATCAATGAAACCATTGAACGACGAATGCGGCAGATCGTTGAAGGTGTTTGTTTGGCCCATGGTGTGGATGGGGAGGTGACGTATGAAACGATTTTCCCGGCGGTGATCAACTCAACCGACGCGGTGAACAAGGTGGCTGACGCTGCGTGTGCGCTGGTGGGAAATCATCGGGTAGACAGTAGCTGTGAGCCGAAACTGTTTTCTGAAGATTTCGGTCACATGACGAACGCGCGTCCCGGTTGCTATGTGCTGATGGGTAACGGTACGCAAGGCGCGCACAGCAGGCCTCTGCACAGTGCTGACTATAACTTTAACGATGAAGGTCTGGTGCCGGGATCCTCTCTGTGGGTAGCGCTTGTAGAGCAGCAACTTGCCGGGGGCGATCTGGCTTAAACGGCGTTGTAGAATTTCGGTCCTTTGTCGCGGCTTATGCTCGTTAGGGCTGTATCGGTCCATTGGTACGGAGTTGGTCGTCAACGGCTTATTCAAGGGTCGTCATAGATTCGCTTGCCGCCGACATGATCATTAAAAAGGTGTATTTCACACTGGCAAATAGTGTTCGCTCGCCGCAAACTTAGGCCGCTTAGTTTTCTATCGGACTGACTCGCAAATGACCCGATTTTCCGCATGGAGTGTCTTTCGCAACGGCCTGAAGGGTCAGCGCGACTGGGACCGGCAATGGCGTGATCCCGAACCCAGACACGAATACGATATCGTTATTGTCGGGGGTGGTCTGCACGGCCTGGCCACCGCTTATTACCTGGCAAAGAATCACGGGCTTAAGAATATTGCCGTGGTTGAAAAGGGCTGGCTCGGCGGCGGCAACGGTGGGCGCAATACGACGATTGTGCGTTCAAACTATTTTATGCCCGGCAACCGCCAGTTCTACGAGCATTCCCTGGAGTTGTGGGAAGACCTCAGCCACGAACTGAACTACAACGTGATGTTCAGTCAGCGCTCGCATATTTCACTGCTGCACAGTCCGGCGGCGATGGATGCGGCGGCCAGACGTTACAACACCATGCGACTGACAGGCTCTGATGGTGAGATCTGGGACCTGAACACATTGAAGGCCAATGTGCCACATCTTAACTACAGTGCTGATGCACGGTTTCCAATCATCGGGGCTGCGGTTCAAAAGCGCGCCGGTACCGCAAGGCACGATGCGGTTGCCTGGGGTTATGCCCGTGCGGCGGATTCACTCGGTGTTGATATTCTGCAAAACTGCGAGGTGACCGGTACCACGCGTGAAGACGGCCGGATTACCGCGCTTGAAACCAGTCGCGGCACCATCAGAGCTAAAAAAGTCGGTTTCGCGGTGGCTGGCAACACCACACGTTTGTGGCAGATGGCCGGATTTTCCACGCTGCCCATTGAATCGCATAAGTTACAGGCTTTTGTCAGTGAGCCACTGAAGCCGCTGCTTGATCAGGTAGTGGTATTTGGAGTGGGCGGTGCGCACTTTTACATCTCACAATCCGACAAAGGCGGGATGGTGTTCGGCGGCGATATCGACTGGTACAAGTCCTATGCGCAACGCGGCAACCTGCCAATAGTGCAGGACGTTGCTGAGTGTGCGGTGTCGATATTGCCGTGCCTCGGGCGCGTCCGGTTGTTGCGTCACTGGTCCGGGGTAATGGACATGTCCATGGACGGCTCTCCGTTTATCTGTAAAACCCCTCTGTCCAATTTGTACCTGAATGCCGGGTGGAACTATGGCGGCTTTAAAGCAAGCCCTGCTTCCGGTTGGTACTTTGCTGATCTCATTGCCAATGATCGCCCACACCAGCACATCGAACATTTCACGCTTGATCGCTTTGACCGGGGGATCAATATCGATGAACGTGGCGCAGGCCCCGATCCGAAGCTGCATGGCTGAGAAAAAAACATGATTAGAATCAATTGTCCTTTTTGCGGTGAGCGCGATCACAGTGAATTCAGCTACGGCGGCGATGGCAGTATTGTGTATCCGTCACTTGATGCACCGGCAGAAGAATGGTCTGCCGCTGTGTTCCAGCGCGAGAACATTCGCGGCATGCAGACGGAGAGCTGGCAGCATGTAAACGGTTGTCGGCAGTGGCTGCTGGTCGAGCGCGATACGATGACTCACGAAATTCAGTCTGTGCGGGCTGCGCACGACGGAGTGGGCAAAGTGCTGGAGAAGGGACAATGACTGCTGTCAGAGTGGAACAGGGCGGTGTGGTTGATCGTCAGTCGGAGGTGTCATTCACCTGGGATAACCGCCACTACAGCGGTTTTGCCGGAGACACACTGGCCTCTGCGCTGCTGGCCAATGGTGAGAGCATTATCGGTCGAAGCTTCAAGTACCATCGACCGCGCGGCATTATGTCAGCAGGTGTTGAGGAGTCGGGGGCTATTGTCACGGTAGGTGTCAGTCATCGCCGGGATGCCAACGTCAAGGCCACCACACAGGAACTCTTCCCCGGGCTGATAGCACACGGTCAGAATGCATGGCCGAACGTGCGGCATGATCTGGGCGCGGTAAACAACCTGATGGGCCGATTTTTTTCGGCAGGTTTTTACTATAAAACGTTCATGGGGATACCCCCTTTCGAATGGGGTCGTAAAGGCACCGGTATCTGGATGCAGTATGAAAAGCTGATCCGCCGCGCCGCCGGTATGGGGCGGGCATCGCGTGATCCCGATCCGGATCACTATGAGCATGGACATTTGTTTTGCGATGTTCTGGTGGTGGGGTCTGGTCCGGCCGGTCTGGCGGCCGCTGGAAAATGTGCCGAACAGGGACTGGATGTTTTACTCGTCGAGCAGGACTTTGAATTCGGCGGTGACTACCTGAATCATGGTGGATCAGACTCGATCAAAAAGCGAAATGATGCAGTAGATGCGTTGCAGAAGGCGGGTGCCAGAATGATGCAGCGCACCACCGCTTTCGGTTTGTATGACTACGGTGTGGCGGGTTTACTGCAGCGGGTAACAGATCACTTACCGAATGCAGACCCTCATCTGCCCAGGCAAAGATTTCTGACGGTTCGTGCCCGCCATACCATTTTGGCGACGGGGGCACTGGAACGACACTACGCATTCGGTAATAACGATGTGCCCGGCATTATGAACGCGCATGCCGCCGTTTGTTACCTGAACCGTTTCGGTGTGCTGGGCGGGGAGCGGGTAGTGATCACCACCAATAACGATTCTGCCTACGCAACGGCAAGTAATCTGGCCCAGGCGGGTGCACAGGTAAAGCTGCTCGACTCCAGGAGGCAGGTGCCTGATTCAGTTGCCGGGTTACTCAATACCCGTGGTATCGAATTGGAAACCGGCACCACCGTGTTGAACGCACATGGCAGAAAGCACATTAAATCAGTAGAAACGGCCATTAGTGGTGGTAATCACTGGCGACGCGGGATGGATGAAGAGTGCGATCTGCTGCTGGTGTCCGGTGGGTGGTCACCGGTCGTAAATCTATTGTCTCATCGTGGTGTCAGACCGGTATGGGACAGCAACAACTGTTGTTTCGTCCCTGCCGAAACCGCTGAGCCGGTGACCACGGCCGGGTCTTCACTGGGGATCTGGGGTAACAGTGACTGCGAAGCCTCAGGCCTGGTTGCAGCTGATTCGGCCATTGCCTCACTGGGCGGTCAAAGTGTGTCGGTCAGCATGCCTGCCACAGGTGGCTGGGAAACACCTCTTGAGCCGCTGTATGAAGTGGAAATCAAAGGAGTCACCAAAAAGAGTTTCATTGATCCACAGCATGATGTGACGGCAGATGATGTGCGGCTGGCGCATCAGGAAGGGTTCGTGTCGGTCGAACATTTAAAGCGCTACACCCCCCTGGGTATGGCCACCGATCAGGGCAAAATGGGCAATATTATCGGGCTTGCCTTAATGGCCGAAGCGCTTGGCCGCGAGATTCCAGAGGTAGGCACCACGACATTCCGCCCCCCTTACACACCGGTTAGCATTGGTGCGCTGGCGGGGCGTGCATTCGGCGCGCACTTTAAACCACTGCGCAGAACACCGATGCACGATTGGAATCTGCAGCATGGCGCAACCATGGTTGATGCCGGTCTGTGGCAGCGACCCTGGTACTTTGCGCGAGAAGGCGAAACGATTACCGAAGCCTACATCAGAGAAACAGAAACCACTCGCACCAGTGTCGGCCTTTGCGATGTCACCTCACTGGGTAAAATCGCGATTCAGGGCCCGGATGCCACGGAGTTTATCAACCGTGTGTACAGTAATGCGTTTGCGAAACTGCCGGTGGGTAAGGCGCGTTACGGCATCATGCTGCGTGATGACGGTATCGTGATGGACGACGGTACCACCTGGCGATTTTCTGAAACAGACTACTTCATGACGACCACCACAGCGCACGCCGCTAAAGTGATGGTTTGGCTTGAAGAATTATTGCAGATGCGCTGGCCTGAATTACGTGTTCATGTGACGACTGTGTCGGAGCAGTGGGCGGGTGTTGCTGTCGCCGGTCCTAAATCACGGGACGTACTGGCCGCGTGTCTGGCTGAACCCGCGACAGTATCCGCCGAAGCGCTTCCATTTATGGGAGTAGTTGAGTCGACGCTCGCCAACGGTGCACCGTGCCGTATTGCCCGTATCAGTTTTTCCGGTGAAATGGCTTTTGAAGTATATGTCGGGTCGGACTATGCCAACAGCCTGATGGATCTGTTATACCCGCGCGCCATGCAGATCGGAGGTTGTTTGTATGGAACGGAGGCACTGGGCGCGCTGCGCATAGAAAAAGGGCATGTTACCGGGGCAGAACTGGATGGCCGGGTGTCTATCGACGATGCAGGTCTTGGCAAAATGGCATCAGAAACCAAATCCTACATCGGCAGCGCGCTGCGAAAACGCCCCGAGTTGCAACGGACCGATCGACCGCGACTGGTCGGCATATTTCCGAAAGATCGGAGTGAGACATTCAAAGCCGGTTCGATTCTGTGTTCACCGGATGAGGTTGAAGGCCTTGGTGAAGGCTGGATCACTGCGGTGACACACTCGCCGGAACTCGGGCACTGGATAGGGCTCGGGTTTGTTTCCGGAGGCCATGAAGCCTGGCAGGGTAAGGTGCTGGTCGCGGCTGATCCGGTGCGTCGTGGCAACATGTATGTAGAAGTTGTTTCACCTCACATGGTCGATCCGACCGGGGAGCGTATGCATGGTTGATCAAATTCCTACGCGTGTTTCCGCGTTGCAGGGTCACCTGCAGGCCGGACACTTCGGTACTGCTGACACCGGTGTGGTCATTCGCGAAATTCGCAATCTGGTGTTGTGGCAGATTGCTGCATGGCCTGACTCCATAGAATCGGTTGCTGCCGGTACGGCCAGTGACGCAGGTGTGGAGAATCCGCCCGGATTTGGCAAAGCCACCGGCACTGAGTCAGTGGCGATGCTACGGGTAGAGCCGCTTAAATTCTGGTTGTACGGTGCTGTTGCAAATGAGCAAAGTGCAAGCGACGCGGTGGTGCTGGATCTGTCTCATTCACGCACTCATTTACGTTTGAGCGGTCCGATGGCCACAACCGTACTCAACAGTTTCCTGCCGCTGGATCTGCGCGAAAGTGCTATGCCGGTCAATACGGTGGCGTCGTCCGCCATGCATCACGTGGGTGTCACCCTGTGGCGTTCACCGGTCGGGTATGAGCTTTTTGTACCGCGTGGCTTTGCGGTATCAATCTGGGAGTTGTTGTACGAAACCTCTCTGCAGTACGGGCTGACGGTCGAGTAAGCCCAGCCTCGTGTGGCGTTGAACGATCCACGTCACAACCAGTGTTTCAGCAAACTGATTAGCTTGTAACTCAGGCCCCCGGGGGCCTGAGTCAGGCTGTTGTGCTTTTTAGTTGTTGCATATATAGTTAATGTATTAACTAATTTGACGTTATCTGTGACGATGGATGAATTCGATCAGTCCCTGCCGATGATTTTGAACCGCACGCTGGATGCGGTGTTACCGCCGTATCGCGAGATATTCACCCGTTACGACCTCACAGAACCGCAGTGGCGCGTGCTGCGCGTGGTGTGGGGAAACGACAAAGTGAAATCAGTGGATCTTGCCAGCCACACGCTGCTGGCGGCCGCTAGTATTGTCGGCATCGTCGACAGGCTGGAAAAAAAGGGGCTGGTCTCACGGGTACGTTCAACCACCGATCGCAGAGCCATATACATTGTGGCAACTGCCAAAAGCAGAGATTTACAAAAAGAGGTCGGGCCGCAAATAGCCGCCATACAGGCGAGGGTCCGCACCCTGGTCACTGCGCAGGAGTGGGCGCAGATGGAACAGACGCTGAAGAAAATCTCTTTGCAAATTGACAACGAAACAACCGCCTTGGCGGCAAAATAAATTCAGAAGGAGGCACCGCAATGAAAGCAGCAGCGCTGGACACTGCCAACAAGAACACCGCTGATAAAGCCATGACTGATACAGGCAATGGTATTCGCACCGGTGCGCAGTATATTGAAGGGTTGCGTGATGATCGCGAGATCTGGACACGCGGAGCACGGGTAGCCGATGTGACCACAGAGCCTGGCATGGCACGCGGTGCTCAAACGCTGGCGTCTTTTCTGGACCGGCAACATGACCTTCAGTTCAAAGACAAAGTGACTTATATCGACGAAGACGGTGATCGTTGTGCGATGGCATTTAAGATGCCGCGCAGCGCAGATGATATTCGCGAACGCGGGGTTGCCTATTATGAATGGGCTAAATGGTCCAACGGTATGTTCGGCCGCACACCCGATTATAAGAATGCCTCGGTAATGTCTTTTGCGGCTGCCACGGAGTTCCTTGCACAAGGCACTAAAGGGCAGGCGGACTTTGCTAAAAATATGGTGGATTACTACAACTACGTACGCAAGAACGACAAAGTACTTACTCATACACTGGTCAACCCGTCTGTCTCACACCAGCAGGCATCGCAGGGTAAGTTCAATCAGGAGGTAGCACTGCATGTCGTTAAAGAAACCGATGCCGGTGTTATCGTTAAAGGCGCACGGTTGCTTGCCACGCTTGGACCACTGGCCGATGAGATCGAAGTGTTTCCGTCTACGGTATTACGTGCTTCAGAAGATAACATTCCGTTTGCCTTTGCCTTCGCTATTCCAATAGCAACCAAGGGTCTTAAGCTGATGTGCCGGGATAGCTATGATCACGGTAAATCAACGTTTGATGCACCTTTGTCTTCGCGTTATGAAGAAATGGATGCCGTTGTCATCTTTGATAACGTGCTGGTGCCGTGGGAACGCATATTCATGTACGGGCAGCCTGAACTGTGTAATCAGGCATTCGGTGCGACGCACGCAGTAGTACATATGGCGCATCAGGTGGCAGCCGGCAAACTGGCTAAATCAGAATTTATGGTCGGGCTGATGTGCGCGATTGCAAAGGCCACCGGTAAAGACAAAGATCTGCATACCAAAGGGCTGATTTCTGAAGTCATGATGATGGCCGAAAGCGTCAGGGCGTTTTTGTTTTCCGCTGAACAGCAGGCCGAGCAAAACGAATACGGATACTATATGCCGTTAAGGCGGCCGCTCGATACCTCACGAAATCTGTATCCCAAAATGTATCCTCGTATGGTAGAGATACTGCAGCTGCTCGGGTCATCTTCTTTAATGGCTACCCCTGCAGAAGCGGACTTTACCAATGCGATGTCTGCCGACGTAGAACAATACTTTCAGGTGGCGAATCTGGAATCGAAGGATCGGGTCGCGTTATACAGACTCGCGCACGATGTCGCTGTTTCGGGTTTTGGTAATCGTCAGGCGCTGTACGAGCGCTTTTTCTTCGGCCCGCCAATCCTGATGCAGTCGGCTTACTTTGATTTGTATAATCGCGATGACATGATCGTGCGCGTTGATGCCTTGTTGAGCGAGCACTAGCGTTATCATTCTGCACAGATTTTGTGAGCGGTTCAGGCGCCGCTGACGGTGTCTGTGACAATGTATTCGGAGGCTGCAAGTGATGACTATGGATGATCGTGAGTTCCGCACAGCATTGTCGAGCTTTGCCACCGGAGTGACGGTGGTGACTGCAGCAAGTGCGGATGGTATTGACGCAGGTATGACCGCATCGAGTTTCAACTCGGTGTCGATGAATCCGCCACTGGTGTTGTGGAGTGTCACAAAGACTGCCGGTAGTGCTGAGATATTTCGTCACGCCCGACACTATGCGATCCACGTATTGGCTGCTGACCAGCAGGCGCTGGCGATGCGTTTTGCTACCACCGGTATTGATAAGTTCGACGGTGTGGCGGTGACTCACGACCCACATGGAGTGCCTGTCCTGGAACACTGCGTCGCACGCTTTGACTGCAGGCAGTGGGCGGTTTACGAAGGAGGGGACCACTGGATCATCGTCGGTGAGGTATTGGGGCTCCATAAGGCCAATGCCGACACACTGGTGTTTTGCGAAGGAGCGTTTGGCACCGTTAATTCAATCCGCCAACCTGAGCTCGATGATGATCACCGTGAGTTAGACACGGAATCTCCGGTAGATCACCTCTTGCTGTACAACCTGTCGCGAGCCTACCGGCAAATGAGCCGACAGTTTCACGCGAGTGTGCGTGAGAGTGGTCTCACTGTGCCTCAGTGGCGCATACTCGCGTCGCTGTACGGGAGTGTGACACGAGATTTCCGGGATCTGCAGGATCGGACATTTCTCGAGCCGGAATCGCTGCGCGATGCGCTGGCCGAATTAAGCAGTGCGGGCCTGTGTCAGGTGGCCGAGGGCGGTGAGCAGGTACACGGGACTGAAGTTGGTCATGAGCGTGTGCGCCATTTGTTTGAACTCGGGCGTGAGCAGGAGCTCGCCGCCGCTGATGAGCAGACACTGAGCACTCTGATCGAGCAATTGTCTCAGGTAGTCAAAAACACAACATAGCGATCGCGTTCGTTGCCTGCAGGGCCCATCCGGCTGAAGTCTGCCGTCAGCGGGCGCTACGGGTTGCGTGGTGACGAATGCCTCATAGCGGCTGTGAGCCGACGCTCATCCCGGGCAAACCGTGGTGCCGCCGGCGTGCAGCTTATTCAGAGTTTTCAATTCGTTGCCGATTCAAGTCCTTAGGACGACTGAGATTACACCAGGAAGGTGTCAGTTTTTAACCGGATTGTTAATGAATGCCTATACGACTCCCAAGTCATCATAGCGCGGGAAATATTGATGTTTCTTTTGCATCGATTGACTCGAGGTTTAGCAGCGCGAGCATCAAAAAGCGTCTGATATTACTGACATTTTTAATGGTGGTGGTGGCACTGATGGCTGGCGGCACTGTGCTGATCACGCTGCTGAACATTGAGTTGTCCAAAGAGCAGATGGCGTTTGCCGCTGCCTGTATTACGACAGTGCTGATTATCGGTATCGGCTTGCCGATGATCGTGTTTCAAAAGCGCAGTCTCGATGCCTACAACCTGATGATGAATGCATTGAATGTGGTCGACGCGCCACTGACGATATTCGATAACTTCAAGCGGGTTGCCCAGTTTAATGACTCCTCCTCCCGCTATTATCAGGACAGAGGTGCCAGAATAGCGGTAGGTATGTCGGAAAAAGAGCTCATAAAACAATGTGCTCCTTTTAACGAAGGCGATCCGCAGAAGCGCGAGCTGTGGGTGGAGAATACATTAGAGAAGCGCAGAGAACAGCTTAACGATCCGTCTCCGCGCACGCTCTACAGCAAGCAAACCGGGCGACACCACCAGTTGTTGCTGGCGCAGCTTGATACCGGTCATGTGGTAGACATGAAAACCGATGTCACCGAGCTTAAAACCAAAGAACTTGCGCTTGAGCTTCGCGAAGATCAACTTAAAAAGTCGCGCAACGAGGCCCAGGCTTCCAACCGAGCCAAATCTGAATTTCTGGCAAATATGAGCCATGAGATCAGAACGCCGATGAATGGCGTGATCGGTATGACCGAACTGCTGCTCGACAGCGATTTGAACAGCGAACAGCGTATGTACGCATCCACCGTGTCGAAATCGGGGCTGGCGCTGCTGACAATCATTAACGATATTCTGGATTTTTCAAAGATCGAAGCTGGAAAGCTGGAGCTTGATCCCGATGGATTTAATCTGCGGGCCGCAATGGATGATGTAGCGGCGCTGCTTGCAACCAGAGCACACGCCAAAGGCATTGAGCTTGTCATCAATTACTCACCGGAGCTGCCGGACCGGTTTGTCGGTGACGTGGGGCGGCTGCGGCAGATCATGACTAACCTTACCGGCAATGCCATTAAATTTACCGAACACGGTCATGTGCTGGTCTCTGTTGATGGTCGCGTAAAAAACGGTATTGCCCACTTACGTTTCAGCGTCAAAGACACCGGCATCGGAATTCCTGAACACAAACAGGGTGCTGTCTTCCGTGAATTTGAACAGGTGGACGGTGCCAGCAACAGAAAGTACGAAGGCACCGGGCTGGGGCTGGCCATCACACGTAAGCTGTTAAAGCTGATGGGTAGCGAAATACAACTGAGCTCCAAAGAGAACGTAGGCTCGGATTTCAGCTTCACTCTGAGCCTTCCGGTGGATACCGCGCGCGAGGAGTTCGATGAGGCGGAAATCGAAGTGGATTTTTGCGGCAAGAAAATTCTTATCGTTGATGATCTGCCGATTAACCGGGAAATACTCACGCGGCAGGTAACACGCTGGGGAATGTCGGTGGTGAGCGCTAACAGTGGTGCACAGGCCATGAAGATGGC
Organism: Chromatiales bacterium; assembly: GCA_020631335.1. Lineage (GTDB taxonomy): Bacteria > Pseudomonadota > Gammaproteobacteria > Granulosicoccales > Granulosicoccaceae. Next base: position 2,689 of record JAHDHK010000054.1, on the reverse strand, counting down.
GCTGGCGGAATATGGCAGTGGTGCACCGATTGACGTTGCCATTTTCGATTTTCAGATGCCCGGTATGGACGGACACGAGTTGTGCAGCAGTTTCAAGGAGCAGGAGGAATTATCGACAATACCGGTGTTGCTGTTGTCTTCAGTTGATCAGTCGACCCAGAAAGATCGTATTCGGGAACTCGGGTTTGCCGGATGCATGCTCAAACCCACCCGGGCGGAGGTGTTGCGTCAGTCAGTCGCACGGGCGTTGTCAATTGAAGCTGATGACGAAGATTCGAGCCAGGCTTCACCGACTCGACAAATACTATCACCGGGGGCTTCAGCCAAACGTGTTTTGATTGTTGAGGACAACGAAATTAATCAACTGGTGATTTCCGGCATGCTCGATGACGATAAGCTGGATATCCAGTTTGCCGACAACGGTATTGAAGGCGTCAAGGCGTATCAGGACTTCGGCCCGGACATGGTGTTTATGGATGTATCTATGCCATTGATGAACGGATACGATGCCACGGGCAAAATCCGGGAATATGAAAAGTCGATGCAGTTTGATCGATGTCCGATTATCGCGCTTACCGCCAATGCAATGCAGGGCGACCGTGAAAAATGCCTGGAAGCCGGTATGGATGACTTCATGAGCAAACCGGTGATCATGGATGATTTGCATGCGATTGTTCGAAAGTGGCTCATCCGGACAGAACGTATTCGCAAGGCGGCGTGATTCGGTTGAATCAGGCGCTTTGGCTACCCGGGATATCGCAGTTCACGGGAAAGCCGGCAGTGACTCGACTACCGGCAGTGATACAGTTGTTATAGCTGCAGTAACCTAACTCCTAGCCCTCTATCTCTGCTGATCTCGCCTCAGCAAGGGGCATACTTGAGTTGGACGCGAATCGGACCCCGGTCTGCCATTCTGTGGTGCAATCCCTGCAATGGCTGTACTTTCGCCCAACGGAATCACCATCTGCTGATGTGTAGTCGACATGACTAGGGAGAGAGGTTTCGGCCTGAGACTACGACTGTTCAGCATGCTGGCGATATCATTGCCGTGTTCCCCAATCTCGCGAGTGATTTCATGAATAACCCGGCGATGCCGTCGCTTTATCGCAAAATAGTGCTTGAGCGTCCGGTATTGATTGTCGTCCTGCTGCTTGGTCTGCTGGCTTTTTTTGCGTATCAGGCAAAGCACTTTCAGCTTGATGCCTCGGCCGATTCTTTGTTACTCGAAGATGACAAAGATCTGCAGATTTTCCGCGACGCGGGGCAGCGGTATAAAACACAGGATCTGCTGGTCGTTACTTATGACCCCGAGGCAGAGCTGTTTGGCGATGAAGCGCTTGAAAACTTAAGGACACTACGCGATGAACTGTCTCAGGTCGGTTCAGTGGAGAGCGTATTCTCGCTGTTTGAAGTCCCCCTGCTGACAAGCTCCGGTATCAAGCTGTCAGAACTTTCCGAAAGCGTGCCGACTCTGGAAACCCACCCCGATATAAGCCGAAGCGAGATCGAGAAAGAGATTACCGAAAGCCCTGTGTTCGGTGATCTGCTGTTAAGCGGAGATGGTCAGACCACCGCTTTGCTGCTGACACTGAAAGATAACCCCGAACTGCAGCGGGTGTTCGAAGAGCGATCATCAATGCGATTGCAAAAACAAAATGGTGAGTTGGGATCTGACGGCTTGCGATATCTGGAGCAAATCGACTCGCAATACGATCGCCTTCGATCCGATTTTAATGCTCAACGTCATGACGACATCATTGTGATTCGCAGCATACTCGACATTTATCGCGATCGTGCTCAGCTTTACCTGGGCGGTGTTCCAATGGTTGCTGATGACATGATCAGCTACATCAAGCGCGATCTGGTGACTTTTGGCATAGGCGTACTGCTGTTTATTGTGGCCATTCTGGCATTCATCTTCCGCCGTATACGCTGGGTCGCTTTGCCTATTGCCAGTTGCATATTCAGCGGCTTGTTTATGGTCGGCCTGCTCGGGTTCAGCGGCTGGAAAGTCACGGTGATCTCATCGAATTTTATCTCGCTGATGCTGATTCTGACGATGTCGATGAATATGCATTTGATAGTCCGCTACCGGCAATTGCGGTTGGCAGCCGGTGCTGACAATCATGTGGACGATATCCTTGCCGCCATGCGTAAAATGTTCTGGCCGTGTCTTTACACCGCACTGACTACCATCATCGGTTTCAGCTCACTGGTGTTCAGCGGCATTAAGCCGGTCATTGATTTCGGCTGGATGATGTCAATTGGTCTGGTGGTGACGTTTCTGACCTCTTTCCTGTTGTTTCCGGCGTTGCTCTCTATCATCGGGCCGCTCGATAACGACGGCACTGCTGACAAGCCGGTTGCTGCCACGGCAATGCTCGCGCGCTTTACCCAGCGGTTCGGGGCGGTGGTACTGGGCGTGGCTGCTGTGGCGATTGCGATGAGTGCCATTGGTATTTCGCGCTTACAGGTTGAGAACAGTTTCATTAATTACTTTCGAGAGCACACTGAAATTTATCAGGGTATGAAGCTCATTGATGAGAAGCTCGGTGGAACCACGCCACTGGATATACTGCTTGACCTGACTGAGTCCGAGGATGAAGAGTGCGCGGATACCAGTGAGCTCGATGAATTTGAACAGGAATACTGTGAAGAGCTGGAAATGATCAGAGAAGAATCTGATCCG
>JAHDHK010000359.1 GCA_020631335.1 Chromatiales bacterium | reverse complement strand
GTACCCTACTGGGTAAACCTGTTGATTCGCACCGTGTCCATGAAGTTTCTGATCAGAGATAACGGGCCGATGAATCAGGGTCTGCTTGCTATGGGTGTGATTGATACCCCGATCCATCTGATCAACACGAACATAGCTGTACAGCTGGGTCTGTTTTATTCCTACCTGCCTTTTATGGTGTTGCCTATTTACGCATCTGTTGAGCGATACAACTTTGCCTTGTCAGAGGCAGCCGCTGATTTATACGCCGGTCGCTGGACCATTTTGAAAAGAGTAATTATTCCCGTGGTCAAGCCGGGCATTATTGCCGGTTGTATTCTGGTATTTGTGCCGAGTCTGGGCGCCTTCCTGGCACCTGACTTACTCGGAGGTGCCAAAACATTCATGATCGGCTCTTTGATTGAAGAACAATTTAAAGGCACAGCGGGTAACTGGCCGTTCGGCGCTGCCTGCGCAGTCATATTGCTAACGCTGGTGCTGATTACACTGATGTTTTATGCCTCTTCACAATCGCGTCAGCAGGAGCGTACCTAGTGTCAGGCACGCAATTCAATATACGACACTATGCCGGCTTTTCGTTCATGACGATTGTCTGTCTGCTGATACTTTATCTGCCATTGCTGGTCGTACTCATTTACTCTTTCAACGACAGCCAGTCTATAACCCGGTGGGGTGGCTTTTCGTTGCGATGGTATACCGAGCTGTTTACCGGTGTAGAGTCGGCAAAATATAAACAGGCAGCTTTCAATTCACTGACAATCGCGCTGGCCGCTGGCATCACCGCCACTGTGCTCGCGACTGCTGCGGCAATTGCCATGGTGCGAGGTGGACGATTTAGAGGCAAATCACTGAGCTTCGGGCTGATTTCGATACCGATTATGGTGCCGGAAATCGTCACTGCAGTGGCCACGTTAATTTTCTTTACCACTATCGGCATTAAGCTGGGCTATGCGTCAATTCTGATTGCCCATATCGTTTTCTGTATTCCGTTTGCCTACCTGCCGATTGCCGCACGACTGCAGGGTATAGAGTCCAGCTTTGAAGAAGCGGCTCAGGATCTATACGCCAGCCGGTGGCAGGCATTCAGGTATGTACTGATGCCAATGATGGCACCGGGTATTCTGTCGGGGTTTCTGTTGGCATTCATTATTTCACTCGATGATTTTATCATCACCAATTTCATCAAGGGTGCCGGCGTAGAGACGCTGCCCACTGCAATTTTCGGATCAGTCAAACAGGGCATAAAACCCAATATCATGGCGCTGAGCACACTGATGCTGGCGTTTTCGATTATCATCGTCAGCCTGTCTTACCTAATAGGCAAATCTGACAAAACCACTGTCACTCACTAGCGAGGAAATTCCCATGAAACGCATACTCACCGCCTCGGCCGCCGCCCTGGCACTTGCACTCGGTGCAGGCACAGCCTCGGCAGAAGGCAAACTGTCGATCTACCACTGGTTTGAGTACATTCCACAGGAATTGCTGGATAAGTTCGCTGAAGAGCATGACGTCGAAGTTACGATGGACACTTACGACAGTAATGAAGCTCTGCTGGCAGCGTTAAAGGCCGGAAAGCTTGGCTCCTATGATGTCGCCGTGCCCGGTGACTACATGGTGGATATACTGAATGCCGAAGGCATGCTGGATACCATCGGTGATGACGAACTGGCTAACCGGGGCAACATTGCCAATGAGTGGGTTAATGTTCCTTTCGATGATGGACGTAAGCATTCGATTCCCTATCAATGGGGCTCTACCAGTTTTTCTGTTAATCGCGATGCATTTGATGGCGATATCAACACGACTGATATTCTGTTTAATCCACCACAGGCGCTGGCTGGCAAAATCAATATGCTCGATTCACAGGGTGAAGTCATGCTGATGGCATCACTGCATCTGGGTATGGAACAGTGCTCAACAGATCGGGACAAGCTCAAAGCACTCGATCAAATGCTGCAGGAGGCCAAAGGTAACTGGGCTTCATTCGGATCAGATGTTGCCAAAGACGTGCTTGTATCCGGTGACGCTGCCGTCGGAATGATCTGGAATGGTTTCTCTGCCAAAGCACGCGCTGAAGGTGCAAACATTGAATACGCTTATCCGAAGCAGGGTTACATCGTGTGGATGGACAACGTCGTGTTGCTAAAAGACGCACCCAATCGGGATAACGCCATCAAGTTTATGGACTTTCTGCTGGAGCCCGAAAATATTGCCGCAGTCACCAACTATGCTCAGTATTCATCAGGTGTAAAGGGTGACAAGGAATTTCTTGATCCCGAACTTGCGGCAATGCCTGAGTCCAATCCACCGGCCGGTGTACCGAGTGCTTTTGTCGCCACCTGCGATCAGGCTGTACAGGAAGTCTACGACCAGATCTGGACCAGGTTGCGAAAGTAAATTCAGTGCTTTATTGTCGGGGCACATGCTGCCCCGACACTTGCTTTCCTGCTGCCCGCTAACGACTCACCACTAGCCGGCAAAGCGATGCTGCTTTAATCCGCTGACTTCTAATCCGGTTATCGCAAACAACCCACCCGCCTGTGGCTGATGACTTCCCTCAGTCAGACCCACCCCGATAGAAGTCACAAAAAGCGTATCCATTGATGTACCGCCAAACATTGGTTTACTGGGGCGTTCAATCGGTAAGTCTATCGTGGTGAGTAACTCCCCGTCAGGTGAAATGCGGTATAGCTGCCAGCCACTGACCCCGGCCTGCCAATAGCACCCTTCTGCATCGACGGTTCCTCCATCCGGCCGACCGGCCACAACCCGCGTATCGAAAAACACACGGGGCTCGCCCGGTGTTCCGGTCTCGACGTCATAATCAGACGCCCAGATTGTGCGTATAGACTTATCGCTGTCTGAAAAATAGAAAGTACGCCCGTCATCGGAGAAGGCCGAGCCGTTAGTGGTATAAAACTGATCGCGCCAGGCTGTCACAGTGAGATCAGGATCAAGTCGATAAAAACGACCTAGCGGCTCTTTCTCTCCGCCTCCATCTTTCATCGTACCAGCCCAGAATCGCCCTTGCGCATCAGTGGTGCCGTCATTAAATCGATTATGATCAAGATGAGCTTCGGGATCAGCAATCTGCTGTCGCTCCCCGCTTTCAGGATTGAAAAACCAGAATCCGGTTTTAGTTGCCAGCAGCAACCCGCCTGACTCTCTCACCGCCAGACAGCCCACCGGTTCGCCGTAGTCAATAGTCGAGTTGGATTTAAGCGCCGGGTCGTAACGGTGAATAAATCCGGCGGGGATATCAACCCACCATAAGACTCCGTCTCTGTCATCCCAAACCGCTCCTTCTCCAACCTGGCTGCGGCTGTCCACTACGCACTCGATAGAGTATGTCATTTGATCATCAGTTTTTGCGGGCGCTCAGTCTACCGAAGGTCACACCCGGACGGTACCGGAAAAACAACCCGGCACCACACCCTGAAAGGTGGGCCTGCACGCACGCAGCTTGTCCCGGCCGCAATTAAAATGTGATGGAAACAGCAAGATTCGCTAAATCCCAACCTCGACTACCTAAAAGATCAAAAGAATTGTTGCGGTGGATATCTACACAGTGTCACTTTATGTAGACAGGATTCACGCATTATTCCGGCATTCGATGATAGAGTCTTCATCCATCATATATGGGAATATTTTCCCATTTATTTACTAAATTACTACGGCCAAAACAATGACAAGCACATTGCTCTGCGACCACGAAAACACACACAAATCGATTTTTGGCGAATCAAAAGTGGGGATCGTCGTCCCACTGAAAGCGAGCAATATTGCCACTGGCTGGCAGCGAATTCGCGACAATTTGAATGAGGCCCTGCGAAGTGTCGGGAATCAGGTTGACCAGCGCTATGAGTTGATCGTTGTAGGAGAAGATCGCCCGGCAGGACTTTCATTTCCGCAAGGTAAAGGTGAATTCTTGGCCTTGCCGGCCCCCCTCCCCTCAGAAATTACCAACCGGGCTTCAACCGGAGATACTCAACTAAGCGATGATGCAGACAGATGCGCTAAGGTACAGCACGGCATCCGGGCGCTAAAAAAGAAATATAACAACATTTCGCATTGGTTTGTTCTCGACACTGACGATATCCTGCACGAGTCTTTCATTGCAGAGATAATTCAAAACGCCAACAGCGATGCGATCATTCTGGATAAAAGTCACGCCAGCCATAGAGACTCGGAGCGCATGCAAAATGACATCACGTTCAGCGCTTTCTGTGGATCGAGCGCGGTATTATCTGATCGATTATTTGATGACGACAATGATTTTCGATCTATACCATTCAGAGCGATCTCTCATGTACGAATGAAAGAGCAACTCATGGTCAATGGCTTCCGGGTGATGTACCTGATGAACGCCTGGTCGTCCAGGTAAAACACCAAACTGAAAACACAATTATATTATATATAAGTAAACGGGTAATTC
>JAHDHK010000053.1:21833-26468 GCA_020631335.1 Chromatiales bacterium | reverse complement strand
AGACCAAACCCGAAATACTGGTCGATGCAGACGCATGTCCGGCGGTAATCAAGGAGATACTTTTCAAAGCCTCAGTACGAACCAAAATCCGGCTGACCCTCATAGCAAACCACCCGATGAAAACACCGCCGGTACTATGGATAAATCTGCTACAGGTGCCACCCGGCTTTGATGTTGCCGACGACGAGATCGTACTTCGTGCCGAAAAGAATGATCTGGTCATTACCAATGACACACCGCTTGCAGCCGACGTGATTGATAAAGGCGCTTTTGCTTTGACACCGCGAGGCCAGCGCTTTACTAAAGACAATATCAAACAGAAGCTGAATATGCGGGATTTTATGGATACGCTCAGGGGAAGTGGCATTGATACCGGGGGTCCGCCACCGATGACAACTCGCGAACGGCGCGACTTTGCTAATGAGCTAGACCGCTATTTACAACGCTTTGCCAGAAAATAGGCTATTTTGTTGCCATTTCAACCAGCCACTGATGCGCCATTGAACGCCAACCATACTGCAAACCGGACCACCGGGAACTATCCACAATGTTTAATGCCAATTGACTGGCATGAATTTCGTCTGCCGCTAGACTAGCGGTTGGGTTTAGGATTCCCCTTTTCGGTGATCAGCAGGTTTACCAATCGTTTTTTAGCATCTACCTGGACCTCAGGCAAATACCGCGTATTTACAGAGTCAAATCATTGTTTAAAAAAACACTCTCCATACTGCCAGCACTGCTGGTCATCACTGCCTGTTCCAGTGGCTCTGATTTAACACTGTCAACCGGTGAAACACCACAGGTACCGGAAAACCCGAATCAAACACTGCCCACAGTCGTCACAGAATTGACAGCACTTCACAGGAGTGGACAGACTTTTCTCGTCTGGCCGGACCGAAACGGCGGCAGCTACCATGTATACCGTCACACCTCACCAATAACCGAAAACAATCTGACCGACGCACAACGACTGACAGGACAATGGGGGGCATTGGGCTCTGATACCTCCGTTAACAGATTTGGATCAGGGCAGGAACCCGCCAACTTTGTGGTGGAAGACCTGGGTACTCCGCTGTCCGATGCTACCGGCCTTTTTGTTCACACGGTCCAAAACGGTGAGGCTGGCCAGGCTTACTATGCAATTACTGAAGTTTCCGGCAATCAGGAAACACTGGTATCACGCAACCTGTTAGACACACCGGTGAATGAAAACGTCGCCACACCAAAGCCTGTACTTGTGTCGACTAAAAACGAAGGTAAAGGACGCCTTTACACCCACTATATGGATTATCAAAACTGGAATCCGACACTTAACGGCTACGCATTCAGCTATACCGTCGCGCTACCTTCCAGTTATGACCCTTCGCAAAGTTATCCGTTGCAACTTAACCTGCACGCCTATGGCGGCTCACTTCGCTACCTCAACGAAACCGAATTTCCGGACTGGGAAATTATTCAACTATTTACCCATGACCCGGGCGCCAATCAGAACACCATTAACACCTGGTGGTATGGGCATGCGGCAGATCACAATTACCTGACACAGGGAAACGTACCGGTCGCCGGCAATGTAGCTAATTTCACCGAACAACGGCTATTACGCGCGGTACGTGAGGTCATTGCCAATAATGACTTCAATGTCAATCAAAGCCTGATACACATCATCGGGAACTCCATGGGCGCGTCCGGCGCTTTTTCGTTAGGCATGAGGTATCCGAACGTGTTCTCAGGTATCTACGCCAGCCAACCGATGATCAATTATGCCTCCAGCGTCCCTTTCCGAAATGAATTTATACAGCTGTGGGGACAACAACAATCAAACCTGCAAATTCTTAATGACGGCGATGACGACGACGTTATCCGCCGCTACGGCGCCGGAGGCAATATCCCTACCGGTGTATGGAACTGGATGAATCATCTTGAGCAACTGGAACAACGCTCTGCTGACGGGTTTGCTTTTTTTGCAGTGGATCATGGCAAAGCGGATACGATAATCGACTGGCAGACTCAGGGAAAACCACTGGTGGCTGCATTAACCAGCGCGCGTGCCGGTTTCACGGCCAATGCGCTCAATGGAACGGGACACGGCTGGCAGGCTTTTGCCGCCGTAATTACTCAATTATTCGGACTTGGCTACGGTGATGAAGCTCCCTGGCGTTACCCGCTCACGTTGAGCTACCCGTCTATCACAAATGCATCCGGGTCAGGTGCAATTACTCCCGCTGACACCGGCAACGACGAATACAACATGAATATCCAATGGTCTACTGAACAAAATAATTTTCATCAGCCGATCTCGGAATCCGCTTCGGTTTACGAAATCACGCTGCGTTCCAGTGCCGGCGATCAAACTGCCAACATTACACCCAGGCGAACTTCGTTGTTCAACCCGGGGAACGGAACGCAATGCCAATGGACAGCCACTGCCAATGATAACGGCGCATCTCTCGGAACAGGTAACACCACTGTTGACAATCAAGGTGCCGTTACCGCTTTTGGTGTGCCGATTACCAGCTCTCTTGGCACTCGTTTAAGAATCTCCTGCTAAATATTTTCGTGGGCACAGAGATCCTCGTGTAAGCGAACCTCCAGACCGCCTTTGTTTACAGAATTATATAAAAACCTGCGCTAAGCAAACGCTTACAAAGTGAGGCGGACACCTAAACTTACATTATTATTCATGCTGTCCGGTGTTCAAAAGAGAAGTTTGGTTTATAAGGACCGGCCACGATAGATCGGAAAACACAGCCCGTCTCGAACCAAAGAAGTTACGACGACATGTGACGCCGGAATTTATTTGGCGTCAGTTAGACACGGCGATAAATTTTCGATGACCCGGCAGACTGACCTGGGCCAGTCTGGAAAGAGTTTCGCTTTGACCATTTGATCGCGGTGAGCCTAACGCAGGTTAGTCCCCGCCAACCCCTATCAAATGCACTTAATCCCGACACTAACAAAGTAACCGGCAGCAAAGACTGCGGCCCTAACCTTTGTTACGCTTTCAGAATACCCGGGCGAGTGCCCTTCGCCCGCCGGAATTGATGATCTTTCTTTCGCTGCTATCGAGTAGGGTAAAGTAAACCGCAACCAGGTAAACCATGGTAGCTGCTGCTGCCTGGGATAACAGAATAATGTAACTATCGGGGGTTCGTACCGTAGCGAAGTATTTCAGCAATACAAACAGCAATACACTGGCAGGAAGTACTCTGAGATAAGTTTGTTTGAAGTAGTCTGTCAAACTGGAATTGATGGCACGACTGGTCAAAATCGGAGTAACAATACCGTACATTGTAATCTGGGTAATAGCCGTAGCGACAGCCACCCCGATCAATCCATATTTCTGCACAAGCATTATACTTAACATCAGATTAAGTAACGAGAAGCCAAAGTTATAAAACGAATAACGCTTATGATTAGCTGTACCCAGTAAAATAGAATAACTGAGAAGTTGCGGGCCTTTGATTAGCTGAGTAGTGAAAAGCACCATCAGCAAGGCAGAGCACTGAACAGCATATTTTTCACCCATCCACAGTGCGATGAAGTAGTCGCCGTTTGCAAGAATTCCCAAACACAACAGATTAGACAGCACCAGCATAAACTTGGTACCGGTAATATACGTGCTATAGATTTCCTGATTGCTTTCAGTCGCATCCTGCTGACTGAATACCGGTACAAACGTCTGTGTTATCGCAAGCATCAGCTTGTTGGTATATTCGGTTAAACTCCAAGGAATGGTGTAGATGGTGATGGCCGCTGCTGACAGAAAATATCCGATAACAAACGCATCACTGTAGTAAACCAGTTGCATCGCGAGCATAGAGAGGAAAGTGTACTTGCTATAGTCCACGATGCTTATCGCGGTGGATCTACTTGCGCGCGCAGGATTTAGCCTGACCTTCGGCTCGATTTTCTTCAACACCAGAAACAAAGCAGATGTGATCATGATATTACTGATCAGGGAAATCACCCCCATCGCCAGCAGGCCGTAACCATTGCTGAGTGCCCAGTAGAAAGCCAGCGCTTTCATGATTCCAACACTCAGATTAACTGCGTTTATTACTTCGTAACGCTGAAACCCGAAGTACGCCCCGGCCAGCACATTGGTGGTCACAAAGATGGCGATATCAAACGAAGCAATCAATATAAGCTTGCTGACAGTCTCGCCCAGTTCATTCTCAAAACCGAAGAAGCGAACCATGCCACTCGCAATCATCGGGCTGACACAAATGAGTAAAATACCCACACTGATCAGTATCAGCAGACCCGTATTCATCACCTTGTTAAGTGATGGATAGTCATCCAGTGCTTTGTATTTGGCTACATATTTGGCAACAGCTGAGCTTACCCCGAGGTCAAGCAACGCCATATAACCGGTCAACGCCGCTATTACCGACCACACCCCGTAGTTGGTATCACCCAGCGTGTGGATCAGGAACGGCGACAACAGGAAGGCAATGACTATCGAGCCACCGATCCCTACGTAATTCGAGAAGATATTTCTCGATATGGTCTTCAGTACGGACACTTGTTGTTCTCGCTACAATCGCACTTAGCTGTCAGGTTCAGCAAAGAAAGCCAAACCAGTTCTCAGTCTGTCTTCGCAGAGTTTTCTCTGTGCCGGATAACTTTCGCAGG
>JAHDHK010000053.1:0-21790 GCA_020631335.1 Chromatiales bacterium | reverse complement strand
CCCGCCACAATTACCCGGTCACCCACAGGGTTTACCACCACCGAACCAGCAGCAACCACTGTCTGTCTTCCGATATCGGCCATTAGCACCGCTCCATTACCGACCCAGCAATCATCGCCAATGGAAATCTTGGTTATCTCCCCGCCCTGCTCTCTGATCGGCACATCCAAGTCATTGATTGCATGCTGATTTTTACCACTAAGCACATGCACACCACTGCCAAGTAAACAATCTTTGCCGATTTTGCAGCTACCAATATTGCATTGCGGGCCAATATAGGTGCCGCTGCCGATTTCGGTATCGCTTTGCGAAAATATGGTACCGAACGAGATCACAACTTCAGGTTCGCAATCGGTCATCGTCAGCCGGCAATAACTGTTGCGCAGGTAACTGCCCATTTTCCCGGGGAATAAACTTAGGAACTGGGTATGGGCGGCGAACACCTGGTTAGCAGCGGTAAACAGGGACAATAAGCGATAGGCAGCGTAAAGAGGCGACACCAGCACTGTCGAAACAGCAGCGATAATTTGTTTGGGTTTCATTTGTCGGGTATTGTCTGGAATATCAGATCTATTAGCGGACGGTTTTTGGCCTCCCACAGGAAATCGTCAAAGATAAGCTGTCGGGCCGAGGCCGAGACGCTCTTATAAAGTTGAGGCTGCTGAACCAGACGTTCAATCTGTTCCGCAAAGTGAGCAGGTGACTGGGCAACCAGAAAGTGCTCGCCGTCATAACCGTCAATACCCTCTGCACCTATCGGGGTAGTCACCACCGGCAGGCCACAGGCAAAGGCTTGTAATATTTTGTTTTGTACTCCGCGGGCAATTTGAAAGGGAGCGACAAAAACATCTGCATCGTGGTAATAAGGCAGCATCTGCTCAACAAAACCGGTGACTTCGATGTTTCCCTGTTTTTGCAGATCCAGTACACGCTGACCCGGCTTCATACCCGCGACAATCAGCTTTGCATCGGAGAAATTTTCGACCACTGAAGGCCAGACATTGTCGACGAACCAACAAACGGCGTCTTCATTGGGCAGGTAGTCCATGACGCCGGTAAACAGCAGAGTCAGTGGTGCCTGATAGGCGCTCTTGTCACCTGGATAATAGTCCGAAAGCTCAACACCATTTCCGATTACTTTAAGATTAGGCGCGGCAGATTTATTTTTCTGGCGAAACAGATCAACTTCGGCCTGCGACACAAACAAACAAGCCTCCACTTCGGCTTGAATCGTACGCTCATACTTGCCAAGTGCCTTTGCCTCATAACGGTAAACCTGAGACATAGGGAAAGACGATACCGCACTAAACCGCTGCCACTTGTCAGAATCAAGGTCCATAAAATCGACAATGACTCTGATACCCGGATGCTGCTTTACGGCGATAAAAGCATATTCAGCCATCGCCGAGCTGGTGCAATACAAGGCATCAACCTGGTTAGAAGCGAGGTAACTGTTAAGGCGATTCTGCAACGCAGGCACATGAAAGCGCGCGACGCTCAAGGACTTGCCGGTAATAAGCGCACGGACCATTCGATGCCAGCCCTTACCGGCGCCGGCAGAAATCACATCCACACCTGAATTGGCGGTATAGTCCAGTGCCAAATCATTGTCTGCAGCCTCATGCAGAGGGCAGAAGACCGTAATCTCGCATCCCGCTTCACGCAAAGATTCCAATTGGTGATAGGTGCGTATCTTTTCCCCTTTTATCGGGGGATACGGCACTCTATGGCTAAGCACCACAATATTCACAGAAGTTTTCCGGTAAGAAATTTACAATTTGCGAGGCTAGAGGCTGCAATAGTCAATACGCAGAGCGGTAGTTCAGCTCGTTTGACGTAGCCACAATAGATTATCGACAAAGCATACACATTTCTGGATACATCCATACGCTGGAACCACGCTCAAGCTGAAAACTATGGTTACGATTACCCCATCGCTCAGGCTTTGGCGGGAAATCTGCTGAATTACATTTACCATTCGGTCCCCAATACCTGTGCGGCAGTTGCCCACCCAGACTAAGACTCAATTACCATGCAAGAAGTCGGTGTTTTTAATATAAAAAAAGAAATTAAAAAATACTTAAAGAAAGACCCGAAACAATTGTTTAAGTCGATAGAAACCCACCTCGACAATCAAGATGCGCTGGCGCAGGCGACAGCCAGTCTGACCCTCGTAATCGAGCACAATGCGGTTGAAACTGAAAAAGACAACTTGCGTAAACAGTTGTCGCGGGAAATCGGGCAGGCGAAAAAAAGAAATGAAGACTGCACACCTCTAATTGACCAGGTTTCCGGATTGAGCGCTGAAATTAAAGCGATTAAAGCAAAACGGGAAGAGGCCTGTGAGGTACTTGAAACGCTGTTGGAACAGTCGATCAATTCCACACAAAGTGTGTCACAAACACCGCGACATTTCTCTGACGCTTCAGCAAATCAACCCGAGCTCAAGCAGAGCGATACAGAGCTGACGGTAAGTATCTGCTCAGATGCAGGGCAATGGCAGGCATTTGTCGACAACAATGAAAGAGCCACGCTCTACCACGATATTCGCTGGCACGAGCTGATTGAACGGAACTTTGCCCAGAAAACGCATCCGCTGGCATGCTACAACACCGACGGCACACTGGTTGGCGTATTGCCGTTGACGCATCTGCAAAGCCGCTTGTTCGGATCTTTCACTATTTCCGTGCCCTACTTCAACTACGGCGGACCACTGGCAAATGATCCGGCAGTGGAAGCATTACTCATGAACCATGGTGCGCAGCTCAGTGAGCAGTCCGGCTGCAGCCACATGGAGATCAGAGAAACATCTGCAAGAGATGGCTGGCTGTGCTCGAAAAAGAAGGTCAGTATGGTACTGCCGCTACCGGCTTCCGACGAGGCACTTGATAAGCAGCTGGGGTCAAAACTCCGGGCACAGGTAAAGCGTGCGGCCGGCCATGATCTGACGGTCACCACGGGCGGCCAGGAATTGGTTAATTCGTTCTACAAAGTATACAGCCACAATATGCGTGATCTGGGCACACCGGCCTACAGCATCCGTTTTTTTGAAGATATTGTCAGCTGCTTTCCTGATGAAACATTTATCACTGTGGTTACGCAAGGCAATAAAACTCTCGCTGCAGGCTTTTTACTGGGATATCGGGACAAACTAGAAATTCCATGGGCATCGTCCCTGCGCAAATATAATCACCTAGGCGCAAATATGTTGCTCTATCGCACCATATTGTCAGAAGCAATATCCCGCGGTTACGAGTTCTTCGATTTTGGCCGTTCCACCCGCGATGCCAATACCTATCGATTCAAGAAACAATGGGGCGCGGTAGAGTATCCCCTATATTGGCACTACTGGACCCGAGACAATAAGTTGCCGGAAATAAACCCCGACAATCCAAAGTACAAACTGGTGATAGCTACCTGGCAGAAGCTACCGGTAGCCATCACCCGACTGATAGGACCCTTTATCTCCCGCAATCTTCCCTGAGAGAACCTCAGTAGCGAGCACCCTGTATTTATCAGGCTGCCTTTGCGACTGGTGGGACACTCATTGTTTGCTGATACAACGCGAGATATTCATCTGCCATACGCTTAGCTGAAAACTTTTCGTTTACCGTATCGGCCGCACCGGTGGCGATGCGATCGGCCAGCTCATCGTCCCACAACAGCTGATTCCAGCATTCGGTGAGTTTTTCTTTATCACCAAGCGGTGCAAGCATCCCGCTTTTACCTGACTCTATCAGCTGATCAACACCGGGAATATTGTACGCAGCGACTGGAACACCGGCGGCCATCGACTCCATCAGACAACGTGGAATTCCCTCCAGAGTGGACGTCATTACGAACAGATCAAAGGTGCTGAGATATTCCAGAGGGCGATCCACAAAACCGAGAAACTCTATTCGATCAGCGTTCCTGCACTGCCCGGCGTGCTCCTCGTACCCGGCTCGAGCATCACCGTCTCCTAACAGCACAAGCCTCAATTCGGGATGATCAGTAGCAATGCCGTCAAACACATCGAGGATATCCACCACGTTTTTCCGACCGATCAGCTGACCAATGAATCCTACTGTGGGTTTTCGCTTTCGCTCCGGGTTGGAAGACGGCAGCCTGAAATCAATGTTTTTCAAATCCACACCGTTGCGAATATAGACTATTCTGCTTTCATCAACATTGTATCGCCTTACGTCATCACACAACTCACTTGACAAGGGAGCGACGTAGTCAAAGTAACGGAAAGACCGACAACCCAGGCCGATAAAAAGATTGAGCTTCCAATCATCAAGCTTTTCGAATCCATGGGGTGTGGCAATACACTTAACACCGGCCTTTCGGGCCGCCATCACACCCAGAATGTCCGATTTGTACCCATGGGTATGGATAATGTCGATCTCTCTTTCGCGCATCAATTCCGCTAAGGCATTAACCGCACGAACGTCAAATTTGAATGACATCGGAATTTCGTGAACCGGATGACCCATGGCTCGATACTCGCGTACCAGTGCCAGATCCTGATTTTCGGCTTCTTTAGTGACCACCAGTTCCGAGTGGACCGCGTCGTTATCCTGGTTGTTAACCAATGCCAGTATCCATTTCTCCGCACCGTAAAATCCGGTAGAGCAAATAAAATGGAGCACTCTGATTTTTCTGTTTTCAGACATTATCGTCTCGATTCTCTAAATGTTTCGCCAGAGAGTAAACCTTTCAACATGCCAACAGCGCGTGCCAAAAAGTAGACAAAATAAAAGTATAAAAGCTTTGCCAGTCCAACAGGAACGCCGGATTTGCGCTTTAACCGCAACGCATAAAGCAATGGTGCCAGCAGACTGAAAATTAAAAGGGCTACAAACCATTTGAATTGCCCAATAAGCAGCAGTAACGCGGACAACACTGCCGCACCACCGACAACGGCGGGCACAATAAAACTGGGTAATTCTGCCAACTCAATTTTTCGGCCCTTTATTGAACCAAGATTAGATGTTCCCCGCCAGATTTCCTTTCGAAACAGTGTCCGGTGGTTTTTATCTTCACCCAGGTGCACGAAGTTGGTCTGGTCAGACAAAACAACCTCTCCCCGCATAGCCAGTGTATTCGTAAACACCCAGTCTTCGCATGTTTCCAGATGCTCCGGAAATTTCGGATGGCTGTTGAATACTTCTTTTTCTATAAACAAAGCGTTACCGGGAAGTGCGTTCACCACACCTGCGTTAGCCTGACTCATACTGCTTTTGACGATATCAACGACAGTACGATCATCATCAGCCTGCTGAACTGCGCCACATAGCAAAGCACTCGAGTTCGTGCTAAGCGTTTGGATCATCTCTGAAACCCAATTAGGTGCAAGGCGCACGTCTGCGTCAATAAACGCAAGGTATTTCCCGGCTGCGCGATCTGCACCGGTATTGCGGCCGTACGATATGGTTTTATCCTGGGGAATGGTAAACAGATCCACTACACCGTCCGGCAGCACATCGCCCAACGCTTCGAGTAGTGTGTCACCGCCGGAACCATCGCTCTTGGACATGATCAGTACTTCAGTTTTCCCCTCGACCTCCTGACTGGCGATCGAGCGTACAGTCTCTATCAGCATTTCATGCCGACCATGATGAGGAATAATAAAACTGACAAGAATTTCAGCTTCGGATTTACTTTCCAAGACGAGTCCTCACCCATGCATACTCACGTTGTGGACTGGTGGTTTTCGCCACCCTGACCAGTCCTTTAAGGGCTGACTTTACAATGTCCGATCGTCGATACAGACTTGTGTCATTTTCGCAGCTTGCCGCCTCTGCGGGTATATCGTGCGGTTCACATTCGTTATTCATCGCACCGGCAGGCCCGTGGTTCTGGAGTAAAAGTGCCTGTATTCTCGCGAAGTGCAGTGTGTCAGAGCTCGACAAATGGTTCGTTACGTAGTCTCTGAAGAACCTCGCGCGATTCAGCAGGGCAGCTCTGTTCTCACGGGAATACTGATATGCTCCATACAACACATTGGCTTTGCGAATGTCCTGTGCAGCCCATGTATCATTCGGGTATTCGAGCTTATCACGTTGCAGCAGGTACGGTTTTTCGTTGTCAGCCATCCAGTGGGCGTAGTGCAACAGCGCTCTCCGGACCTTGTAAAACTCACTATCAAACTGGCTGGCAAGTCTCTTTACGTCCAGGTACCTGACAACCTCTTGCAGGAACACCGTATAAAACCAGGTTTCTTCAATATTATCGAGGTTGCGCATTTCAATGTTATCAGAGGCGCCGAAAGTCTCAGTAATGACACTTTCTGCCCTTGCCACATACTCAGCGTTATCCGTCAACTCGTAACTGTCCAGTAAGGCTCTAATGTAGTTACCCACTCCGCGATTAAACGGGTAGCGATAACGCAGCACTTCCTGACCTTTGATGGTGGTGACAAACTTCTTGACGTCGTGCGAGGCGATGGACTTTCCGTATTCGATAAACGTTCCGGAACCCTCGTAGTAGTTTGTGATCCATTCAGTCATTCGGACCACAGCGTCTTTCGCCTCTTCATTACCGGATACAAAATAATATAATTTCAAACCGGTGGTATAACAGTGCTCCGGGCCGGGCCCTCCACCTTTGGGACCCTGCCAGTCAGCTGGATAATGGTCTTTGGAATACGTTCGATGTGTTGCCGTGGAGGCTTTCAGGTAATGATCGGTATGCCAGAACAAACCATGATTGTATTCGGCTCTGTCTTCATCCGTACGATAGATATCAATATCGAGCACGTGTCTCGCCAGCTCATCCATTAACTGATACCACCGTACATCTCCCGACAGTAGAAACTGCCGGGCAAATCCGTAAACGCAATCG
This sequence comes from Chromatiales bacterium, assembly GCA_020631335.1. Taxonomy (GTDB): domain Bacteria; phylum Pseudomonadota; class Gammaproteobacteria; order Granulosicoccales; family Granulosicoccaceae. The sequence continues at coordinate 14,962 of JAHDHK010000053.1, read as the reverse complement.
TACTGATTGTTGTAGTGGGAAATAAAATACGATCCATCCGTGTGATACAACCTCTCATGATCCGCCACGACATCACCAAAATGTCGCCAGCCAAACTCATCCTGAGATTCTCTTTTCGCTAAAAATCCCTTATCGATATCAAACGATGGCAACAGCAAATTTTCATAGTCTTCCGATTTGCCTCCAACCGGGTTACTTAACACGTTGTCCGCAGAGTATCTTGAGGGCTCCAGCAACCAGGGAATATACGCAGAGGGGCTATCAGCAATCGCGGTCAGCTTTTCCAGATCAGCACCAAAGGTAAACTGTATTCTATGTTGCTTACGTTCACCTCCCTGAATCTCATGGCAATCACCGTCAATTGACGGGAACAGCCCGATGCTCAGCCACCGGTCGTTGTACTCCAGTTTCTTCGGAAAGTTCTGCCAGAACTCTAACGGAGATATGGCCATCCACTGATTTACATCGGCCTGAACCGCAACTGACGGTGATGCACGATCACCTGTGGTGGCAGGCTTATCTCCGATACGCAGGCGAAAGCCTTTGAACTCATTAGTACACTGCTTATGCCGGTTTAAGTGAGTAGGACAATCCCAGTGCTCACCACCGCTGGAAGCCTGATACAACGAAAACGAATCTCCGGTTGTAACAGCCTGCCATGCCTGCGTTTGATCGGAACGCAAGTGAATACTGTCAGCAGCGCCAGCGAGTACTAAATTCAAAGAGTTCAGCATTACCGAACCGGCGTCACCCAGATCCCAGATACCATCAGGATGCATAGCTCGTTTCGGGTTGTGCACTTCGCAGGTCATTCGCATACGCTGATCTGCGGTGACATCGTAAAGCAGTTTCAAATTCAGCTGCTGATCATCAGCTAGCTTCGTACTCCCTTCCACACACACCTGAACCGCCAGATTGTCCGAGGCGGTGATCACCGGTTTTACAAATGTAAATTCCAGCGCATTACCGACTGCATCAGTGGCATCAATCTTTGCAGTGCCGTCATTGAGGGTCGTTGCGCCTCGCTCAATTACCGGGAATATGGAATCTGCTGCGAACCGGTAGTTCAGCTCGCTGCCGAGATCTGATATTTCAATCGCACCTTCACCGGATACCTGCAGTGCAGCAACAGCAGTTGTATGCTTTTCATTCAGGTCGAGCCAAACCTGCTCAGCACCATTTTCAGCCAGCACCTTCAACAAGCACCAGCGAATACTGCCGTCTGCCCAATGGGATCGGGCCTCCAGCACAAACGGCAAATCTTTATTTTCACTATTGATCACTCTCACGTGATCCGAGCTGGTCAGCAGGCCACTTGCCAGTGGCACACCGGCCAGCACCACCGTTGGGCCGACAACAGATGCACCAGTACTTTTCACTTCAACAGGAAAGCAGTTATAGATTTTCACGGTACCGGGTTACGCCAATTTATTATTTATTTACTATGCAGTTAATGGTTCAGACAAACGCCGGCGACTGCCGATGTGGAAAATCTGTCGGCACACAGCGCCCCCGGAATCTCGCGCTTGTGAGAACAAACCGCTGTCTCAGCACGAACTGCGTTGATTCGGATGAGGCACAGTATGGGAGACGAGGTTGCCTGTTCACAGATTGCCGGCGCTCGCTGCCACGACACTGTCCTGTGTCCAGAATAGCGGCCAAGTGTTGTTCAACTGTGATTGCGCAACGCAGGCTAGTATTTCCATTCCAGCAGTCCAGTATCTCGTACCTGCATCAAAATACGCTATCAGCGCCACTGCCCTGATCCTTCCAGATCAGGTTTCGGTCCTGGCAACCCTGTCTACCTTCACAATTTCCGCTCGAGCGTCATGAAGTGCCAACCACCACTATATTGTGCCTCGATCAGGAAGTGCGACAATAAAAAAACGTAAACTTTTTCAAATTTACCGTTGTGGTAACAGCAGGTTGCGTTTAAGGTTCGCCCATTCCCCAGACAGCGCCTTGTCCACAAGTTGTCAATTGTGCGCAGGAGTCCACGTTGCCGCAATAGGGTGCCCGCTCAGGGCTCAGTTTACTTAACGTTGCCGGGGAATAACCGATACAACCCACGTGAAGGCGGAGATTTACGGAATACCCTCGTATCTTCACAGGCGAGCAGAGTAATTCTGCTGTCGGTACGTATGCCTATCGGGCAACCTGGATTTCTGCGAAAGCGGTACCTCACAGCAAACAGGACTGTCGTAACAGACTGAACATGAGCACACAGCAGAAAAATTTCATGATTGAAGGGCGTAACAACGCATGAGTATCTTCGCGCTTATTTACGTCGCTGTTGGCTGCGTAGTCAGTTTGTTTGTGCCCTGGATTGGAGTGATTTTTTACTATCTCTTTACTGTCGGCCAAATGCAGTCACTGTGGCCACATCACTTCGGTTATGAGAGTCGCGTGTCTCTCATGCTGACAGCGGCAACGTTCATCGGATTGTGCGGTGCAACCGCAATTAAAGGGGTCAACTACCGGGCGCTACTCACTCCACATACCCTTATCATTGTGCTGCTCACTGCCTGGGTAAATCTATCCACCGCCTACAGCAGCTATCTTCTATATCACAATCCATTGCCAGGCGAGCTGACCCAGGCTGACATTGTGAGCATATTCAACAAAATCATTGTTTTCTACATTATTGCCTATCTGTTAATAAATACTCGAAAAAAGCTGATCTGGCTGATCTACGGATTTGCTCTGATGCTGATCTACTATACCTACTGGGCCAATCTGATGTATTTCAGTGGCCAGTTCTGGTTGTTCGGGATCAATGGACGACTTGGCGGCATGCCTAGAAGTGTTTATTTTGACGAAAACTATCTGGCTATGCTGTTTGTCTTTGCTACACCGGTTCTCTATTACATCGGCATATCGTTTACCAATTTCTACATGCGTTACGGTATCTGGTTGCTGATTCCACTAACCTGGCACGCACTATTTCTTACCGGTTCACGAGGCGGCCTGTTGTCACTGGGTGTAGTGATTATTTACATATTCTTCCGAAGTTTTCACCGAACCGCCTCGATCGGTATTGTAATCGGACTGGTGATTGCCGTAGCAACGCAAAGCGGAGTGCTACTGAATCGTGTTGATAAGACCGTGGAAACCGCCAAAACCACAGAGGAGATTGCCGCAGAAGAAGAAGCACTGGATCCAAGACTGATCTCATGGAAAGTCGGCGCACAAATGGTATCCGACTATCCGATATTCGGGGTGGGTACGGGTAACTTTACGATTGCTTTCCCGGACTACAGCAACACCAAACGGCACGTAGCTCATAACACTCTATTGCAATTTGCTGCACAGTGCGGGGTCATGGCCGGCATTCTATATCTCTGTTTTTTCTGGATACGCTTGAAAAATGTGTTCAAAAAACCACCAGCCGGCGCTAAGTTTGATGCCGGGCTGCACAGAGATTATCTCGAAGATTTATTGAATGCGCTGTTTATCGGGTTTTTCGTTGTCGCAATTTTTCTTGACCTCATGATCTTCGAAATCATGTATATGATGTTTCTGCTATCGGCCGCCAAATATGCGATCGAAAATAAGGGGCGCACCAAATCGTTCGAGTTCAAGCGTTCAATTTACCTGGTAGGTCATGATAAAGAGACTGCGGACGAAGATTTAAAGCCACGCCCCACCTGATCACTGCGGATCAGACGACTCGTATTCAAAGAAAAGGCAGTCAATTGTTCTGCCTGCCAACAGAAATAGTTGTGGGCAGTTCCATAGCATGGCTTAACAGCAAACAGCTCAACAGGCCGCATACAAATGCGTTTTAGTGCGAACAAGCTGTCTGTCGATAAACCGACTACCCGTTGACAGAATAGTTACTATTCACATTGGCCTGACTATATACATTCCACTGGCAGGCCAATAAAAAGGTTTTGGCAGCTGTATAACAACGGTAGCGGGCAGGTTTTAAAAAAACGTTGCTAATCCGGTTAAGACTAGCTGTGCTCAAAAAACACAGTGCAGTTTCTATTGAATATTTCAGGCCAGGATTTAGCAGCGCCTATTTAAATTCCGAGGTCTTCAAACGCCCTGACAGCGTTTTCCTATGAACAACGCTCGTATAAAGATTCATATTGCGTTGTCATTGAACTCACAGAGAAGCGCTTTTCATAGACTTCTCTCGCCGCCGCACCAAGCACCGCTCTCTGATCCGGATCACAAGCCAGCTCGCACATACTGGAAACAAGAGAGTCTGTATCTCCCGACCCCACCACCAGACCATTTTCCTGATGAGTTACAATTTCCACATTCCCGCCTACAGCCGTGACAATCGGTGTGGTTTTGTTCGCCATCGCTTCAAGCAATGTCATCGATGTGCCTTCGCTGAAGGAAGTAAGGAGATAAATATCAATCACTGACATAAACCGGGCTGTATCGGACTGATAGCCGGTAAAAATTACTTTATCCTGTAACCCGGCCTCAGCCACCTGAGCCTCGAGATCGTCTCGTTCATCACCATCCCCTACCATTAACAACATGACATCCGGCACCTTGTCCTGAACTGCACGAAAGGCATTAATCATCATTGGCAGATTCTTGATGGGATCGAAGCGGGCAATCGTTCCAAATACTAGCGTACCCGGCTGAATACCTAGCTGCTCTCTGATAGTGGCTTTTTCTAAAGCCACTTCTTTAATTTCAGTTCCGTTATAAATAACTTCGATCGCGCTGCGGGTAAACCATTCGTACTTACCCAGTGCATCAGCAGTTGCCGCTGAAATAGCCACTATAGAATCAGTTCTTCGCTGTACTAATGGATTAATTATCCTTCGTTTCCAGCTGTAGGAGTCAGGGTAGAATCTGCCATGCTCGGTAAATAGGACTTTGACTTTTGTAAACATCGCGGCCAAAACACCATAGGAATAAGGCGTGTACTGATGGCAATGTACGATATCTATATTCTCAGCAAGGATCAGTGCTCGAAGATCACTTATCAACTGCCGATCAAATCCAGGGTTACGATTAAAAACATGAAATTCAATACCATGCTCTTTCAGCTCTTCCCCGATCATTCCAACCAGCCCGTCTATACAGGCAACCGAACTTTCGAATCGTTCGGAGTCTAGACTGGTCACCAGCTGTTTTATCACCTGCTGGGTACCCCCGACCCCCATCTCATGAGCGAGGTGAAGTATTTTTTTAGTTCCGGATCTCATATAGATTCTCAGCAGGATTGCCAGTTAGCGAACATAGTGCTGCCACCAGATTTCAAAGGTCAGCAGACTCCAAAGCTCCTGCGAATAATCTACTTCTCCCGACTGATGTTTGTTCCATATATCAGTAATGCCGCGAGGTTCGAAATAATTTGACAACCCGTTATTCGGTTCAAGCAGATATTTCTCCGCGACTCCACGTATTTCGGAGCGCAACCACGATGCCAAGGGCACAGAAAAACCCATTTTTTTCCGGTATAGCGTTTCATCAGTCAAAAACCCTTCCAGTGCAGTCTTGAGTACACTCTTGCCCTGTTTGTTTTCAATTTTCATGGTCGACGGTATAGAGGCCGCAAATTCTACAACGCGATAATCGAGCAGCGGTGCGCGGGTTTCAAGCGAATTAGCCATGCTCATCCGATCTACTTTCACCAAAATATCCCCGGGCAGATAGCTCTTGATATCGGTATAAAGAATTTTAGACAGATGATCATCCGTGTCGGCATTCTGATAATAATCTCTGGTCACCTGAGAGACGTCATATCCGTTCAGTTCGCCTTTGAAAGATTCTGTGGCCAGGCTATTCCATAAATGTGTGCGAAAGAAAGAGTTCGAAAGAAAGAATGCCCTGGAAGGTTCCACCGAAAGTGAATGCATCAGAGAACCCGCACGGCGAGCCAGATGTACTTTACTATTCACCAGATTTTTTGATAGCCCCGACAATAAAGACTGCCGTACTACAGAGGGTATGCTGCCCCTGAGCTTGTTCTCGAATTGATCATTAATGTATTTGCTATAACCGGCAAAATTCTCATCACCACCATCGCCGGCAAGTGCCACGGTTACCATGCTGCGCGCCAGTTTTGATACAAAATAAGTGGGCACAAAGGAAGGGTCCGAAAAGGGTTCATCAAATATGCGGGCAATCTCTACAAGATGCGCCTCTACTTTTTCCTGTACGGTCAGTTCATGATGGTTAGTTCCAAACTGGTGTGCTACTTTTTCGGCAAACGCTACTTCATCATACTTTTTATCGTTAAAACCGATGGCACAGGTCGTTACCGGGTCACTGCTGTTTTTTGCCATCATCCCGACAACGGCACTTGAATCCACCCCCCCGCTTAAGAAAGCACCGAGTGGGACATCACTGATCATTCTCATGCGAACGCTGTCGTCGATAAGTTCAATCAGTTCTTCATGAATCTGCTCACGACTACCGGTATGCTGCCTGCCGAATGACACATCCCAATAGCAGCCAGTTTCAATCCCGTCCTGTGTGACATTCATCCAGTGACCTGGAGGCAGTTTATGCACCGAACTGAAAATTGACTTTGGATCGGGCACGTACTGATAGTGAAAGAAATCCATCACTGCATCAGGTCGCACGGATCTGTCTACCTCAGGCACACAGAGGATTGATTTGATCTCGGAGGCAAAAATAAACTGTCCGTCTTTCTGATAGTAGTAAAGCGGTTTTTTCCCCAGTCTGTCGCGTGCCAGAAACAGCGACTTCTGCTGAAGATCCCAGATCGCCAGCGCAAACATGCCATTCAGTTTACTCAGACATTCACGACCATATTTCTCATATAAGGCAAGGAGAACCTCGGTGTCAGAAGACCCTCTGAAGCGTACACCATCTGCTTCCAGCTCTTGTCTATAGTCTTGAAAGTTGTATATTTCGCCGTTGTACACAATCACATAGCGACCACTGGCAGACTTCATCGGCTGGGCACCTGCCTCACTGAGGTCGATGATGCTCAACCGTCGATGGCACAGACCGACCTGATCGTCATGGTAGTAGTCGCCTGCATCCGGCCCACGATGAAAGATTGCCTGACCCATCTTTTTCAGCAGTCCGGCCGCATCGGGAACGAATTGTTTGTACTGAATAAATCCCGCTATACCGCACATCAGTTAAATCGCCTGCAAGTAACCATGTTTACACTCGTGTCGACAAGTCGACGTTAGAATTCAAAGCTCGATTTTTAGAATCTACGCAAACTTCCGCTATCTGGAAAACGAAAACGCAAAGTCGCGTGAAACCAACACTCAACCACTAGACGGCCTTACGCATGACCGATCACCCCTCAGTAACAACAAATGCAATGACAGTAGACGTTGAGGACTACTTTCAGGTTTCGGCCTTTGAGTCCTATGTCTCAAGGGAAAACTGGAAAAATTTTGCCGGCAGAGTGGAAGAAAATACCGATAGAATTCTTGAATTATTCGATCAACACGATGTAAAGGCAACATTCTTCACCCTGGGGTGGGTTGCTGAAAACTATCCCGAGCTGGTAAAGCGAATCGTTAGCGCCGGGCACGATCTGGCGAGTCATGGCTGGGATCACAAGCGTGTTACTAACCTGTCTGAAAAAGAATTTGCTGAGGATCTGAAAAAATCAAAAGCGTCGCTGGAGCAGGTTTCCGGTACCGAAGTGACCGGATATCGCGCTCCCAGCTACTCTTTCACCAGAGAAAACGCCTGGTCACACCATGTTCTGCTGGAAGCGGGATATCACTACAGCTCAAGCATCGCCCCTATCAAGCACGATCTATACGGTATACCGGACGCTCCCCGGTTTGCACATCGTTATGTCGACGAGCGGATTCTGGAGCTGCCGATAACAACCACTAGAATCTTTAGCAAGAATTATCCCTGCGGAGGTGGCGGCTGGTTTCGACTTTACCCCTACGCCGTCAGCAAATGGGCAATTGATCGGGTTAATCGCAACGATCAGGAACCGGCAATATTTTACTTCCACCCGTGGGAAATAGACCCGGGGCAGCCACGTATAAACAACCTGGACGCAAAAACCAAATTCCGCCACTACCAGAATCTCGGCCAGATGGAGCGTAAGCTCATCCGTCTGCTGGGAGACTACACCTGGAGAACCATACCAGAGGTGTACTCGGCTGAAATGGCTGCCGCAGCCTGATCACTATTTTTTACATTTGCATTCAATTGCTTGCCAATGATTTTGTTACCAAATGACACAAATCCGGGCGAACTCCTTGATACAATGCTTCGCTCTATTTCACACCGTCAGCACAACCGCCGGCGGGTGAGAACGTAATTGAATACACAAATTTGGGTGTTATTACGCTGAACGAATACTGTAACCGACAGTTCCCGAGATGGTTGCCGCCAATACTTAGAAGCTACGACAAGTAACGATGCTGAACAGATTATTTACGCTGTGTCAGTAGCGCAAAACCATAACAAGAAATAAAGCTGTGCGGTTTCGGATGTCTATCGCATCGCAACAGATCGAGAATAAAATATGTACATGGAATACTACGGGTTGAGCGGAGACCCATTTCGCCTGGCGAACGATTTTCGAAACCTGTATTCCCAGCCTTCTTTTGTCAAGGCCAGCTCCTATTTGCAATATGGCATGCAATCGGGCGATGGCATTGTGCTTATCACGGGCAAAGCGGGGACCGGAAAAACAACCGTCATCAACACTGTGCTGTACGAGGCGAGGCTACTGAGCAATCAGGCGTCTGTGATCGAGTGTGTGGATTTCGATGGTGAACAACTCCTTTCCTATTACGCTCGGCTGCTGGGCGATGAAAATCCCAGTCAAAACCTGACAGACTCGATTCTATGGATCACGGAGAGCCTGCTGAAGTTGAACGAACAAGGCAGACAACCAGTGCTGATTCTTGACGAAGCGCATCATCTTTCGAGCGACGCGTTAACCAAGCTGACACTTCTGGCAAACCAGCAACGCAATGGACAGTCACTGGTACAGTTGTTTCTGGTGGGCCAGCCGTTGTTATGGGACAAAATAAATCAACCTGAACACGAACAACTACATCAGCGACTGATGGCCACCTGCGAAGTAGAGCCACTGACTGCCGATGAAACCAGGGAATACATTTTACAAAATTTACAGGCCGTGGGCTGGAATAACAGACCGGCGATAGCATCGAACGTTTATACTGAGGTACATAGATCCAGCCTCGGTATACGACGGTGGATAAACCTTATTTGCAGTCGATTAATGCTCCATGCCATGGCACATGACTGCCAGGAACTGGAACTGCAAGACCTTTGCGAGGTGATCAGCGACCTGATCAGCGAGCGGCTGCTGCCGCAGGAAATTCGCGAATCCAACCTGTTAGCTGCGTGAACGAAAAACTCATGAAGATAAAATTTTTTTTCCTTGCACTGATTTTTACCGGCGTATTCGGATGTACTACGACCAATGCACCGCAAAATGCCGGTACGGACTCCGGACAGGACACCCAGACTCCGGTGCAGGCCACACCCTCCGCACCAGTTCAACCGGACTACAAATATGTAATTGGCCCGGGTGACACACTCGATGTGTTTGTCTGGGGTTATAAAGACCTGTCTGTCACGATCCCGGTACGACCTGACGGAAAGATCACCACAAGACTCGTTGAAGACATGGTCGCCAGCGGTAAGACACCTACAGTGCTGGCCAGAGAACTCGAAGAGAAATACAAGCGCTATGTTAAAAACCCGACTGTCACCGTTACAGTTAACAAGTTCATAGGTGCACCTTCGCAACAAATCAAAGTGGTAGGGGGGGGCACAAAGCCCCAAACGGTTCCGTATGTAAACGGTATGACAGTTCTGGATGTCATGATCGAAGTCGGCGGACTGAAAAAGTTTTCCAGTGGTAACAAAGCAGTACTGGTGCGCAATGTAGGCGGCGAACGAAAGTCTTATCGTCTGCGATTGCACAACCTGCTCAAAAAGGGCGACATCAGCGCAAATCGCGCCGTTCAGCCAGGCGACACTATCATCATTCCAGAGTCCTGGTTCTAACCAGTACGCTCTAGGTATCCCTTAGTTTATATCGCACGATGAAATAAGTATGCATGAGATATTTGACAAAGTAAGCGAGTTTATCTGGGGAGTCTGGCGCTATCGCTGGACGGCTCTGTTAACCGCATGGATCGTGGCTCTGCTCGGCTGGTTGATGATCGCACAAGTCGAAGCGCGCTATCCGGCCACCGCACGTCTGTTTGTTGATTCGAACAGGATACTCGAGCCGTTGCTGGATGGGATTGCGGTTAAGCCCAACCTCAAACAGCGCGTGTCGCTCATCAGTAAGACCCTGCTGAGTCGACCGAACCTGGAAGAGCTTATCGATGACCTGAATCTGCTTTCCACTTTCGAAGGGATCACTCGCGAAGGGTTAATCGAATCGCTGCAGGAAGAAATCGAAATTCGCGACACCAACGAGAGCAAATCGATTTATGTCGTAAGCTACTCCCATAAGCAGCCTCAGGTTGCCATTGATGTTGTGCAGCATATGATCGATATATTCGTCAGCAGCTCGCAGAACGCCGACCGCGACGACAACGCAACGACCAAGCGCTTTCTCGACATTCAGATCGAAGACTATGAAAAACGCCTGATCGCCGCTGAACAACGCCTGGCCGAATTCAAGCGCAAGCATGCGGGTTCTCTCCCCGGTGAGGCAGGTGGATTCTACAAGCGCCTGGAAAATCTGACCGGCCTTGAGCGCACTGCGCAACTTGAGTTGCAGGAGGCGATCAATCGCAGAAACACATTGCGTGCAAATCTTGCCGAAGAAGAGCAGAAGGTGCGCAACTCTGCCAGAAACAGCAGCCCGTATGACGCGCGAATTGAAGAGCTGCAGGGTCAGCTGGATGAACTGCTGGTGCGATTCACACAGCGCCACCCTCAGGTGTCGATTCTCCAGCAGTCCATCGACGATCTTCGCAGTCAAAAAGCAGCCAGTGGTGGTGGGTCGAATAACTCCTCACAGTTGCTTCAGAGTAGTGTGGTGTATCAGAAGCTCACAACCCTGCTTGCGGAAGCAGAGGCCGAAGTTGCAAAGCTTCAGGTACGCACGTCGAGCTACTCATCCAGAGTCAACCAGCTTGAGAGCACCGTTGACAGCATTCCAGCGGTTGAAGCCGAGCTTACCCAGCTTGATCGCGACTACGAAACTGTCCGTGAGCAGCATCAGATACTCCTCAACAAGCGGGAAGCTGCCCGACTGACTGGTAACATCGAAAAAGATTCGAATGACATAAAAATCCGCTCGATTGACCCGCCGTTTGTACCCACACGGCCTACCGATCCCGATCGACTGTTGCTGACAATTCTGGTATTGATCGGCAGTGTCGTTGCCGGGGTACTCGTGGCATTCTTTCTCTCACTGCTGAACCCGGTTTTCTACAACAAGCGTGCATTGGAACACGTCACCCAGCTACCAGTCCTTGGAGTGGTAACGCTCAGCCACAGCCGTGCTGAACGAGTTGGTAACTTCATGAAGCATATCAAGTTCACTTTACTGGCAGCATTACTGCCGGTGACCCGTGCGGTGCTGTTGTACACATTGCTGAACAACACCACATTGTATGAAAACCTGAAGTTTACCGATGGTGATACTACCGTCGCATCGCTTGAAAAATAGAATAGACAACGCACAGAATACTTCGAGAATACTGATATGAGTGCAATACAACAGGCTGTGGCCCGTATGGGCAGCCAGCGCGGTTCGCAGGGACAGCCAGGCGGTCCTTCGAAACATGCACCGGAAACACGTGCGCCAGCTCCCATACCGGTGCCAGTGAACGATGAGGACATTTACGACGAAGCCCCGACGCCGGATCGCGGCAGGCAGGAATTTACCCGTCCAAACGGTCAGGCTAAGGAAGGCTACTTTGAGCTTCCCTATGATCAGCTCGATGCAGAAGGGCTGGTAGCTGCAGCCGGCACGCGCAATCAGCTCTCTGAAGAATACCGCGCTATCAAGCGACCGATTCTTTCAGCGATAGACATCGCAAAGTACGACGGCATCCGGAACTCCAACCTGGTGATGGTCACGAGCTGCGTTTCCGGTGAAGGGAAGACCTTCTCCGCTATTAACCTTGCTATCAGTATAGCGATGGAAAGAGACCGAACGGTGCTGCTGATTGACGGCGACGTCACCAACCCGAGTGCCGGGGAGCGTTTAGGCTTTCGCCCGAAACAACGAGGCCTCACCGATGTGCTGCTGAATCCGAATGTAAGGGTGGAAGACGTTGTCTGTCAGTCGGATATCAAAAACCTTAAGTTCCTGCCGGCCGGGAGCTCTACTCACCACGTGACAGAACTGCTATCGAGTCGGGCAATGAGCGAGTTGATGGACAGTTTGTCTCAAAGTTTCAGAGACAGAGTCATTATTTTTGATACTGCCCCTATTCTGCTGACCAGCGAGGCGTCGATCATTGCCGATCTGGCAGGACAGATCGTGTTTGTCGTCGCAGCCGAATCTACGACACAGGGCATGGTGTCTGATGCACTGCGGATGATTAACAACCATAGCCGGGTGGGCTATGTACTTAACAAGACCCGGAAAAAGCAGTCGAATATTTACGGCTACGGGTATGGCTACGGATACGGCTCGAAGTAATCCTTCTCACCGGCGGTGCGCTCTGCACCGCCGGAAACGCTCGACCGGCCAAAATTTTTTGTGACTCACAGCGCATACAGTGCCAATGTCGCCGTCGGAAAAGCGACATCTGCCTATTTCTTCAAATTCGTAACACGTTTCAGTTTCATCAAGGCATAGACTTCGCATAGCAGTAACGTTTGCCTTCCCAACGTTACATCCTGACCATCGGCAATATTGCGGAGATAATGTGACCACCTTTAAAAAAATGGCCAGCGTGATGGCTGTGCTGCTGTTTGGCGTTTCCGGTCACTCAAGCGCACAAACAGTAGTTGCCCGTTACCTTGAATTCGGAGCGACCGCCACTGACAATCCGGAGTTGATAGACGGCAACACCGACTCGGACCTTGTACTCACAATCAAACCATCTGTTGAACTGAAATTTACAGGCAACCGGTTTGGCACTGTAATCGTTGGCGAAGTAGAGCATTTCCGTTTCACTGACGCAGAAAAAGACATTACCGATCCCCGTCTTTTTGCTCGCTCCAGGGGCACACTTGTCGACAACCTGCTGTACCTTGACGCCACCGTCACGTACTCCAAACTGGCGCCGGACGGCAACTTCATCAGACCCAACAACGATAACGAACCAGCCCTGGATCTCAAGGGTCGGTTGTTTGTGTTTCGCGAGTTCGGCCAGTTCGCCGACTTGTACGTAGGCTACAACCACAACTCCTACTTTGAAGATGCCAGCTCGTCTGACGCCTCGTCAACCGAGAACGGTTTCGACTTTAATTTCGGAAAAAATCCAAAGTACGGTGGCTTTATCTGGGGACTGGGTGGTTTCTACAGCAAAGATGAATCAAACATCAACTCGCTGCAAAACAGTAACTTTTATGTCTCTGCAGGGAGCGTAGTGTCAAAGACGCTTTTTGTGGACGCACAGGTCGGCACCGAGTCACGCGAGTTTATAACCGATACTGACACTCTGAACCCTACCGTGGTCGATGATGACAACAATTCAACTATCTGGAATCTGGGTTTTACCTGGTCTCCAAACCAGCTGACCAAATTCAGCGCCGGCTATGGCGAGCGCTATTTTGGACGCGGCCCGAATATGTCCCTAAGTCACCGGACACAGACATCTGTTATCAAGGCCACCTACTCAAGAGATGTCAGTCGCTCCGGACCATCGCTTAGTGGCATATCGACACTGGGCAACAATGGCGACGATTCAGTGCTGGATCCGTCTACCGTGAATCTGGATGATGCTAACCTGGCGGCGGCTCTGGACCAGCCGTTCGTAGATAACCAGTTCAGGTTGTCCTATAAACTCTCCGGCAGGCGTTCTGACGTTATTGTCGATGCGGTGTACTCGGACCAGGAACAACTGGGTGGCAACGAAGAGATCAAAAGCTGGCTGGGGCGCCTGGTGTTCGACCGTAAGTTATCGGAGCTGACATTGCTGCGGCTGCAGTACGATTACGAACAAAGTGAATCCCCCACTCGTGCTAACCGTAACTTTACGGAAAACCGCTTTGCCGTTAAGTTCATCATGAATTTTGATCGCGTGGACTCTTCAAGAGAAGAAGAGTTTGAAGAATAGCCGGAATAAATTCAGGGTGTGACGCAAGTCACACCTTTCCCTTCCGCTTCGACATCTCGAGTAAAACTTATTTCCTAAGTTGCAGCCCGCCCGCAGTATTAAAGGCTGCTTTTTTCTGTTTTGCTACCGACATTAAATTTCTTATAAATAACATTGTGTTCCATACCCGAATACACTGTTAAACGAATGTAAAACTTACTCAAATCTGCCCGGTTTATTGCCGGCGTTATACAGCACTTGGGGTATTATCCCACCCCGTTATCACCGAATTGTATGGCTTATGAAAACTGCGTTGTGGGAGCAGTTTCACTGAAGCAAAAGCCACTTATCAGTACTCTTCGGCCACCCCGATCATCCGCTGTGTAACATTAATGAAATCCGAAACCGCCCTACTAAATACCCGGCACACCAAACCCCGCCAGGTCGGCAATACGACTGGCAGGCTTAAACTGTCTAACATTGGCCCCTGGTCCTGGTTTGTTATTGACTATGCCATTGCCTACGTTTGCGCCACTATCGCCTTCTGGCTGACCCCCTATAGTGAAAGCATTCAGGAACAGGCTGTCGTCGGAGTTCATATCGGACAAATGGGATTCAGTTTCGGCTTCGGACTGACACTCGCTTTAATTGCACACATCGCAGGTCTGCATGAGCCGATCCAGAAAAGAACCTCGCTGCGACTACTCGGTCATTGTGCCTTCGTCGCATTGGCTGCAGTGCTGTTACTGAATATCGAGCTGTTACTCGTACACTACTATGTGGTTGGACGACTCATTACATTTTTCACCTTTATCAGT